>NZ_DYYK01000055.1:0-44890 GCF_020741705.1 Bacteroides coprosuis | reverse complement strand
GAGATATTAAATTCTTATCGGGAGTAGGTCCAAGAAGAGCCGAAATTTTAAATCAGGAGCTAAATATCTTTTCTCTTCATGATTTAATTTATTACTTCCCTTATAAATATGTTGACCGAAGTCGTGTCTATACGATATCAGAACTTACGGGCTCTATGCCTTATATCCAATTAAAAGGTCAGATTTTACATTTTAATGTAGTAGGTGAAGGCCGTAAAAAGCGTTTGGTGGCTCGATTTACTGATGGTACAGGATTTATTGACTTAGTATGGTTTAGAGGAGTAAAATACATATCATCTAGTTTGAAACTGCGCCAAGATTATTTGATTTTTGGTAAACCAACCGTATTTAATGGACAAGTTAATATTGCTCATCCTGATATGGAAGATGCAACAGATATTCAACTTTCTTCTTTGGGATTAAAGCCCTACTATAATACAACAGAAAAGATGAAACGTGGCTCTATGAACTCTCAGTCCATAGAAAAACTAATGAAATCTGTTGTTGATTTGCTAAAGTATCCTATTCCCGAAACATTGCCTGAACATATCATTCAAAAATACAAATTAATGCCTTTGCAAGAGGCTTTGAAAATAATTCATTTCCCTGGTGATGCATTAAGTTTAAGGAAAGCTCAATATCGGTTAAAGTTTGAAGAACTTTTCTATATTCAGCTTAATATTTTAAGCTATAGTAAAGAGCGTCAATTGAAGTATAAAGGTTTTACTTTTCCGAAGATTGGTGAGTATTTCAATAATTTTTTCTTCAAGAATTTACCTTTTGAACTTACGGGGGCCCAGAAAAGAGTTCTAAAAGAAATTCGACAAGATGTAAGTACAGGAGTTCAGATGAATAGACTTTTGCAAGGTGATGTAGGTAGTGGTAAAACTCTAGTTGCCTTGATGAGTATGCTGATGGCTCTTGATAATGGTTATCAAGCCTGTATGATGGCTCCTACAGAGATATTAGCTAGTCAGCACTACGAAACGATATTAGAGTTTATACATGGACTTGATATTCGTGTGGAGTTATTGACAGGCTCAACTCGTAAAAAAGATCGTGAAAGAATCCTAAGTGGATTAATAAGTGGAGAGGTTCAAATTATAATTGGTACTCATGCTCTTCTTGAAGATACGGTTACTTTTAAAGCTTTAGGATTTGCAGTCATTGATGAGCAACACCGTTTCGGCGTAGCCCAGCGTGCGAAGTTGTGGATTAAGAATGATAATCCACCTCATATATTAGTTATGACAGCTACCCCGATACCTCGAACATTGGCTATGACTCTTTATGGTGATCTAGATGTTTCAGTTATCGATGAATTACCTCCAGGTAGGAAGCCTATACAAACCATACATCAATTTGATAACCGAAAGAAGTCTTTATATAAGATGGTAAAAGATCAGTTGGCTATGGGTAGACAAATCTACTTTGTGTATCCGCTTATCGAGGAAAGTGAAAAGATAGATTTAAAGAATCTGGAGCAGGGGTATGAGTTAATTACTCAAGAATTTCCAGAGTATAGAGTTGTCAAAGTTCACGGAAAGATGAAACCTGCAGAAAAAGATGAGCAAATGAATTTATTTGCTTCTGGTCAGGCACACATTATGGTTGCTACTACAGTTATAGAAGTAGGGGTAAATGTACCCAATGCCTCTGTTATGATTATTGAAAATGCAGAAAGATTTGGTCTATCGCAATTGCACCAGTTAAGAGGTAGAGTAGGACGTGGAGCAGATCAATCTTATTGTGTCTTAGTAACAGGATATAAACTTTCAGAAATCACAAGAAAGAGAATTGAGATAATGGTGGAGAGTAACGATGGATTTGAAATAGCCGAAGCCGATTTGAAATTAAGAGGGCCAGGAGATTTAGAAGGTACTCAACAAAGTGGTGTTGCTTTTGATTTAAAAGTAGCAGATTTAGCTAAAGATGGGCAACTTCTTCAGTTTGTGCGAACTGTAGCTCAGGATATTATTGATAAAGATAAAAATAGAAGTTTGATAGAGAATAAACTACTCTGGTCTCAATTGGATAATTTAAGGAAAACAAACCAGAATTGGGCAGCAATAAGTTAAAACTGCCGTATTAAAGCCACTTCTGGCTAAAAAAAAGGGTATTTTTATTGTTCTTTCATATTTTGTATTATCTTTGAAACGATTATTTCAAAAACAAGACGAGATTATAACCTTAAATTAAGTGTCTACATGATACAACAAACACTTGTGATACTAAAACCTTGTACTATTCAGAGAGCTCTGATAGGGGAAGTTATAACTCGTTTTGAAAGAAAAGGTCTGAAAGTTGTCGGACTTAAAATGTTACAACTATCAGATGAGGTTCTTAGTGAACACTATGCTCATCTATCAAATAAGCCATTTTTTCAGCGTGTGAAAAACTCTATGATGGCTTCTCCTGTAATTGTATGTTGCTTGGAAGGTGTTGATGCTATCGCTGCTGTGAGGAGAATAACTGGTGACACAAATGGACGCTTAGCAGATCCTGGAACTATCCGTGGAGATTTTTGCATGAGCTTTCAGGAGAATATAATACATGCCTCAGATTCGTCTGAAGCTGCATCGATTGAAATAAACCGTTTTTTTAAACCATATGAAATATTCGATTACAAGCAAGGTATATTTGAATACCTCTATGCAAATGACGAGTATTAAAAATGAAACCAATGAATTGTAGTAGTTATATTAAAGCATTCTTAGCTGTATTCGCCTTTTCTTTCGTAGGCTTTACTACAGCACAAGCACAAGACTTAATTGCGAGACAAGCCCCAATCGACAAAAAGCTTAAAAATATTGACTCTCTAACACTTCAAAGACAAATTGATGTTGTAAGAGAAGAATACCCTGCCTTAAGCTTGTATCCAAATTGGAATAATACTTCAGTACATGCTTATGGTAAAGCTGAGGTTCCAGAATCTTTTGAAATAGATTTGACTGGTTTTGTTATGCCAACAGACAGTCGTAGGATTACATCTAAATTTGGTTATCGTTGGAGAAGAATGCACAATGGACTAGATATAAAAGTAAATGTTGGCGATACTATAAAAGCAGCATTTGATGGTCGAGTAAGAATGGTTAAATATGAACGAAGAGGATATGGAAGATATGTCGTTATTCGTCACTACAATGGTTTAGAAACAGTTTATGGACACATGTCCAAACAATTAGTAGAAGAAGATCAGTATGTTAAGGCTGGTGAAGTAATTGGCCTTGGTGGTAATACAGGGCGTTCTACTGGTTCTCATCTTCACTTTGAAACCCGCTTCTTGGGTATAGCAATTAATCCTGCATTAATGTTTGATTTCCCCAATCAAGATATTGTTGTAGATAAATACACCTTTAAACGTCGTGGTGGTAGAACTGCTGCAACGAATAGTGCTACAGCTTCATATTATAGAGTCCGCAAAGGGGATACTCTTTCGGGTATAGCTGCTTCAAAGCGAGTATCTGTAAACAACATATGTAAGTTGAATGGAATAAAGAAAACATCTATCTTACGTCCTGGACAGCAATTAAGATTATATTAAAAGAATTTAATTATATAAGAAAAAGGAGTGTTTAAGTAATAATTAACTTAAGCACTCTTTTTTTATTTGAAAGAAAAATTATCTTTGTGACTTCGTGAGTTGGAACTTTACTTAGATTTAGTTTTTCTAAGAAAGTGATAAACCATTGTCATATAGCATATTCAAATAAATAGTTTATGCTGTGTTTAATCTAAAACAATATCCATGGAGAAACCATCTTTCAAATTTCTTTTTTTGCTTATTGCATTTCTTGGCTTCGGCATGAGTTCTGCACATTCTCAAGATTTGCTTGCTAGACAGGCTCCTATCGATAAAAAATTAAAATCAATTGATTCTTTAGTTCTACAAGAACAAATAACCTCAAGAAGTGAAGAGTTTCCTGCTCTTAGCTTATATCCAGAATGGATTACTTCTTCTGTGCATTGCTATGCTAATGTTGTTATTCCCGATTCATACACCATAGATTTAACCGATTTTGTTATGCCTACTGATAGTAGGAAAGTGACTTCTGGTTTTGGTGCCCGATGGGGAAGAAGACATAATGGTCTTGATATAAAAGTAAATATTGGAGACACTATAAAAGTTGCTTTTGCGGGTAAAGTGCGTATTGTTAAAAATGAGCCAAGAGGTTATGGTCGTTATATTGTAGTAAGACATTATAATGGATTGGAAACAATCTATGGACACCTATCTAAACAGCTTGTTAAGCCTGGAGATGATATTGAGGCGGGAGATGTAATTGGGCTTGGTGGAAATACAGGTCGTTCTTATGGCTCTCATTTACACTTTGAAACTCGTTTTTTGGGTATAGCTATTGACCCAAGTCAAATGTTTGACTTTCCTAACCAAGATGTCGTAGCGGACACCTTTGTTTTTGAAAAGAAAAAAGGTGATAATTCTACTGCTTCTGCAGGTGGAGCATACTACCGTGTACGCCATGGAGACACACTTACAGGTATAGCTGCCTCAAAGAGAATATCTGTTGATACGATTTGCAAATTAAACAGTATGAAGCAAGATGCTGTGTTGCATGCAGGTCAGCAATTAAGATTGTACTAAGTTTAGATTTACATATAAGCTTTAAAGGGTGCTCTAGATATTCTAAAGTACCCTTTATTTTTTATACATAAATGATTACCTTTGTACGGCATAAATAGTATATATGAAAGAGACACTTCAACAATTTGAACAGGTTGTAAGTCAATGTCGTGACTTATTCAAGAAAAAACTACATGACTACGGTGCAGCATGGAGAATTTTAAGACCTTCATCTGTTACTGATCAAATCTTTATAAAAGCGAATCGCATTAGGAGTATAGGCACTAAAGGAGTTAGTTTAGTGGGAGAAGGCATAAAGCCTGAATTTATTGCTATCGTAAATTATGGGATTATAGGTTTGATTCAATTAGAATTAGGGTATTCAGAATCTGATGATCTAGATGAAAACAAAGCCCTAGAGCTTTACGATAAGCATATGAAAGAAGTCTTGGATTTGCTAAAAATAAAAAATCACGATTATGATGAGGCTTGGAGAAGTATGAGAGTTTCATCATATACTGATTTGATCTTGATGAAAATTCATAGAACAAAACAAATAGAAAGTCTAGGAGGTGAAACATTAGTTTCAGAAGGGATTGATGCCAATTATATGGATATGATAAACTATGCCATATTTGGACTCATCAAATTAGAATATGGAGAATAAACATATACAACTATTTCAGAGTATATGGACAAATGTCTGTCGTTATATTCTATCGGCAGTATTTATATTTTCTGGTTTTGTGAAAATAATAGATCCACTAGGTTCTTATTATAAGTTACAAGACTATGCAGAAGCCTTTGGTCTTTTGTGGATCCCTAATTCTATGCTTTTATTCTTTGGCGTATTATTAGCTAGTATTGAGTTTGCTGTCGGGTTATTCCTTTTCTTTGGAGTAAGGAGAAATGTTTCAACTGTGCTCAGTTTGGTACTTATGATATTCATGACTCCACTGACTCTTATTTTAGCTTTGACAAATCCTATATCAGATTGTGGATGCTTTGGAGATGCACTGGTTTTAACTAACTGGCAAACTTTTTGGAAAAACGTAATTCTAATTTTATTAGCATTCTGGCTTTATAAGTTTAGGAAGTTGATAATTCCTTTTTTTACAGAAAAAACAAATTGGATCGTTTCTCTTTATACTGTGATTTATGTAGTAGTACTAGCTATGTATAGTCAGAGATATCTCCCTATAATGGATTTTAGACCTTATAAAGTAGGAGTAGATATTGTGGATGATATGTCTATTCCTGAAGGAGCTGAGGAGCCAGAATATGAGACAGTATTCCTTATGGAAAAAGGGGGAGAGCAAAAATTCTTTGATGTAGAACACTATCCTGATAGTACTTGGACTTTTGTAGAGGCTAAAACGAACTTAATAAAGAAAGGATATATTCCACCCATACAGAACTTTTCAATTCTAGATATAGAAACAGGCGAAGATATAACAGAATCATTTCTAACAAAGGTGGGCTATAAGTTTATATTGGTGGCTCATCGTATAAACGAAGCTGATGATAGTAATATTGATCTCATCAATGAGGTATATGATTATAGTGTAGATCAGAATTATCCGTTCATTTGTCTTACTTCTTCTTTAGAATCAGATATTGAGGAGTGGAGTGATAAAACTGGTGCAGAGTATCCTTTTTATCATGCTGATGATATTACGTTGAAAACCATAATTCGTTCTAACCCAGGTTTACTATTACTAAAGGATGGTGTAATTATCAATAAATGGGATCACTACTCTATTCCTGATGAATATCAGTTAACAGACTCTTTAGATAAGTTAGAGTTAGGAAAACTCAGTAAAATAGATAACAAAGAAACATTATTATATGTTGTCTTATGGTATTTCGGACCACTCTTTGTGTTGTTTGGTCTTGATTTACTGAACAGACGTCGTAAGCAGAAATAATTCTTTTATTAATTAAACTTTATAATAAAACAAAAATGAGAAAAAACATTGTTGCAGGAAACTGGAAAATGAACAAAAACCTTCAAGAAGGTATTCAGTTAGCGAAAGACGTAAATGCTATCTTAGCAAACGAAACTCCAAATTGTGATGTAATCATCTGTACTCCATTTATTCATTTAGCTTCTGTTACTCCTTTAGTAGATGCTTCTAAAATAGGTGTAGGTGCTGAAGATTGTGCAGACAAAGAATCAGGAGCATACACAGGTGAAGTTTCAGCATCTATGGTTGCTTCAACTGGTGCTAAATACGTTATCTTAGGTCACTCAGAACGTCGTGCATACTATCATGAAACATCTGCTACTCTTAAAGATAAAGTAAACTTAGCTTTGGCTAATGGTTTAACTCCTATCTTCTGTGTAGGTGAAGTTTTAGAAGAACGTGAATCAAACAAGCAAAACGAAATTGTTAAATCTCAATTGGCAGAAGCTCTTTTTGAACTTTCAGCTGAAGAATTTGGCAAACTTGTTATTGCTTATGAACCAGTTTGGGCTATTGGTACAGGTAAAACAGCTTCAAGTGCTCAAGCTCAAGAAATGCATGCATTCATTCGTTCGGTAATAGCTGACAAATACGGTAAAGATGTAGCAAACAATACTTCTATCCTTTATGGTGGTAGCTGTAAAGCTTCAAATGCAAAAGAATTATTTGCTAATCCAGACGTTGATGGTGGTCTTATTGGTGGTGCTTCACTAAAAGCTGAAGACTTCAAAGGCGTTATTGACGGCTTTAAAGCATAATTATAGCTATATTGCAAACTCAATTGGGAATTAACACCCAATTGAGTTTCTTTTTTTTATATAAACAAGTTTGTTAAATTTGTCCCTATGGTTAGAAAAGCATTTATATTAGGACTTAGTCTGTGTTGTAGTTGTCTCTATGCACAAGAAAAAAAAGATATTATAACCTCTCTTAAAGTAGATAAACCTGGTCAAGGGAAAGTGCGTATATTTCAAGATCCTAAAATTGAAGCTTTATTGAAAAGTGTAACTGCAGAAGTTGTTTCTACAGGTGATAAAAATATTATTAAAGCTACAGGCTATAGAATTCAAGTTTTTGCTGGTAATAATACACGAGAAGCAAGAAATAGAGCTATTTCCATAGGCGAACAAGTTGCCAAGCTTTTTCCTGAACTAGCTGTTTATACGCCATTTGTATCCCCAAGATGGATATGTAGAGTAGGAGACTTTAGAAGTATTGAAGAAGCAGATGCTATGTTGCGTAAGCTTCGAGCGACAAATAAATTTAAAGAGGTATCAATTGTGCGGGAACAGATTGTTATTCCTCTAGATTAAATATAAACCTATAACTATAATGCAGAATAAAGATAACTTTGATGCACTACAATCAGAGATAAAGAGTTTAAAAGAACACTATACTGAAGTATTAAGCTTATTAGGAGAAGATCCAGAACGTGAAGGATTAATAAAAACTCCTGAGCGAGTAGCAAAAGCCATGCTAACATTAACTCGAGGATACCGAATGGATCCCCATGAAGTCCTAATGAGTGCTCGATTTAAAGAAGATTATAAGCAGATGGTAATTGTAAAAGACATTGATTTCTTTTCTTTGTGTGAGCATCATATGTTACCCTTTTATGGTAAAGCATATGTAGCTTATATTCCGAGTGGATATATTACAGGACTAAGTAAAATAGCACGTGTAGTAGATGTCTTTTCACACCGCTTGCAGGTTCAGGAACGTATGACTCTTCAGATAAAAGAGTGTATTCAAGAGGCCTTAAATCCGTTGGGGGTAATGGTTGTCATCGAGGCTAAGCATATGTGTATGCAAATGAGAGGAGTTGAAAAACAAAATTCAATCACTACAACTTCCGATTTTACTGGGGCCTTTAATCAGGCAAAGACTCGCGAAGAATTCATGAATTTAATTCGACAAAAATAAGATTATAATATATTTAGATGCTAGGTGGTATGATAACTCTATCACCTAGTTTTTTTGCCATAACACTTTGTATCTGTTTCAACTCTAAATAATGTTCCATTAAAGAGTTGCATTTTTCGGGATCACGAATAATTTCTGGTTTTTGTAGTGCTTGTAAAGAGTGTTTGATTTCTGTTAGAACAAGGGCATTCTTGAAATTAATTAGTAGTGTAGGTACTAATTCATCCAACCTTTCTTCATCCGTAGTAATTGTTTGGCTCTTTGTATGATATTTACTCAACTGATACTTATCACTTACTAAATCAGCAGCTAATCTGCTTATTTCTGGATTGGGATGAGTTAAAAAGAATCTAGAAATTTCACCTTGATGTCCTTCAATAATAAAACGTTTACTTTCCTCTAATAAAGTACGATGAAGAGGATTATAAAATTCTAATTCATCTTGTCGTAAATCGTTTATAATGTATTCGATGACACTAATACTTTCTTCTTCCCCTTCTGAATTGACAATATTGCAGATGGCATGATTTCCATACCTTACTATTGTTTGAATAATTAATCGCTCAAACTTATAAAATTCTTGCCCCTCTTGTCCTTCTGTTGGTATATAAGATGTGCGAGGTGACGAACTCTTTTCTTCTTGCTGCTCTTTTTCTTTAGCCTCTTCTCTTTTAAGGATTCGTCTATTCTTGCTAAGCTCTTCTCTTTTAAGTTTTGTGACTTCAGCAACAAGAATATTTTCACTAATGTGGAGTAATTGACTAGTTTCTTTAATGTAGACGGAACGTATAATAGCTTCGGGTATAACCGATATACTTTTAACGATATCTGCTATTAGTTCTGCTTTTTTAATTGGGTCTTCTCCAGCTTCATCTATGAGTAAACTTGTTTTGAAACGAATAAAATCTTTTTCGTTTTGCTGGATGTATTCTTGAAAACTGGTTGCATTTTGTTTCCGAGCGAATGAATCGGGATCTTCCCCGTCTGGTAAAAGAACTACTTTTACATTCATTCCCTCTTCTAGAAGCATATCAATCCCTCTTAAAGAAGCCCTAATGCCTGCCATATCACCATCATAAAGCACTGTGATATTATCAGTGAAACGGTGAATTAATCTGATTTGTCCTGTGGTTAAAGCTGTTCCTGAAGATGAAACGACATTTTCTACACCTGCTTGATGCATAGAAATAACATCTGTATATCCTTCAACTAAGAAGCAGTTATCTGCTTTTACAATAGCTTGTTTAGCGAAGAATATTCCATAAAGCTCATTACTCTTGGTATATATTTCTGACTCAGGAGAGTTTACGTATTTAGCTATGCGCTTATTTTCTGTATTTAAGGTTCTTCCTCCAAATGCAACAACCTTTCCTGAAAGAGTATGCACGGGGAAGATCACTCTACTCCAAAACCGGTCGCGGATATCTCCATTATCAGCTTCATAGCATAGCCCCGTTTTTACGAGAAATTCTTTTTTGAATCCTTTTTTTAGGGCTTCATTAGCTAAACCACTTCTGGCATCAATGGAGTATCCAAGTTGAAACTTGGCAATAGTGTCATCTCTAAACCCTCTTTGTCTAAAATAAGCTAGCCCAATACTTTTCCCATTGGGATGATTCTTTAAAATATCTGCGAAGTAATCTCTAGCAAAGTTATTGACAACAAACATACTTTCTCTGGTACTTCGAGCCTGAATTTGTTCAGCAGTCAGCTCCTTTTCCTGAATTTCGATATTGTATTTCTTAGCTAGGAATTTTAGAGCTTCATAGTAATTGAGTTGCTCATGCTCCATAATGAAATGAACGACATTTCCTCCTTTTCCACAACTAAAGCATTTGCAAATCTGCTTTGATGGTGAGACACTGAATGAGGGCGTCTTCTCGTCGTGAAAAGGGCATAAACCGATATAGTTGACACCTCTTTTACGAAGTGTAACAAATTCTGATACAACATCAACAATTTGTGCTGCATTCATTATGCGATCTATAGTAGCTTGATCAATCATTTTATAAGAATCTCCTTCAAAGACAAAAATAGCTGTTTTATTCCTATTTCTCCCATTCGGAATATTAATCATTGGTAAATAAAAGAGAGAAAACCATTATTTGATTTTCTCTCTAATTTCACCGAGGTATCGAGCCATACTCTCTGAGTCTTTTTTATCTATAATTTGATGTAATCTTTCAAGTTCCCCAATTATCTTTTCAATCTGCTTAGGAGTTCTTGAGTTGAAAAGGATTTCTTGTAAGAGAAAATCATCTTCACTTAATACGCCTTTGGCTATCGCCATATGCTTCTTAAATGTTGTTCCCGGAGCCTCCTGATGTCTCATAACAGCAGAGAAAACAAAAGAAGAAACAAAAGGTATGGATAGAGAATAAGCAGCTGTTTCGTCATGCTCTTCAAAAGAATACTCGAAGATGTTTAAACCGAGTGTGTTATAGAGATCTTTGAAAAAAACTTTTCCTAGATGGTCACTTTCGCTTATAATAATGGCGCTTTCATTATTTAAATTTGACAATGTAGCAAAGGTTGGACCAAACATGGGGTGAGTAGAAACAAAAGGAAATCCACACTCTTTATAAAAATCTTTTAACCCATTCTTTATAGATGCAATATCACTAAGAATACAATCTTTAGGTAACACTGGAATTACTTGGTTGAAAGCATCAATTGTATACTTTACAGTTGCGGCATTTATTACCAATTCTGGTTTGAATTCTTCAATCTCCTTAAGTGTAGTGAAGCGATAAGTATTATATACGAATCTTAGTTTTTGAGGATTAGTTTCGTAAACAGCTGTTTCATGCTTAAAGCTTAATGCATCATTAAAAAACGAGCCCATCTTACCAGCTCCCAGAATAAGTATTTTCATTAGTTATGTTTATTAAGTATTTCCATTTGTTGGCGAACAGATTCTTCGTGAATAGATTCGAACACATCTTTTATAAAGCTTGCCGACATAGCACAAGTTTCACCTTGTTCTCCTCTTTTATTAAGGATTTCGTTGTAGCGGCTCGCTTGAAGTACTGTCATATTATGTTCTTTTTTATAAGTTCCTATTTCTCTGGCAATTCTCATGCGCTTTGATAATACTTCCAAAAGGTCATTGTCGCACTCATCAATTTGCTTTCTGAGCATATTTAAATTTTCGGTGGTTTGTTGTACTCCTTCTCTAATGACCAATAAATTTAAGATATAGTCCAAAACATCAGGAGTAACTTGTTGAGCAGCATCACTCCATGCACATTCAGGATTGCAGTGGCTTTCAATTACTAAACCATTAAAATTCAAATCCATTGCTTGTTGGCTGATGGGAGCAATAAGTTCACGTTTACCACCTATATGGCTAGGATCACAGAGAATAGGCAGTTCGGGAATTCTTCTTCTTAATTCAATAGGAATGTGCCATTGAGGTATGTTACGGTAAATCTTTTTCTCATAACTACTAAATCCACGGTGTATAGCACCTAGTTTTTTAATACCAGCATTGTGAATTCTTTCTAAAGCACCTATCCAAAGCTCTAGGTCAGGATTTACAGGATTTTTCACAAGTACAGGGATATCTACCCCTTTTAGCGCATCTGCAATTTCTTGAACAGCAAAAGGGTTGGCTGTAGTTCTTGCTCCAATCCAAAGAATATCTACTCCTGCCTTAAGTGCTTCATAAGCATGTTTAGCAGTCGCCACTTCTGTGGAGATGTACATACCAGTTTCTTCTTTTACCCTCTTCAACCAAGGTAGCCCCACTACACCTACACCTTCGAATCCTCCTGGTTTAGTACGCGGTTTCCATATTCCAGCTCTAAAGATTTTAATACCTTTAGCTGCAATACTATGAGCTGTTGATAACACCTGTTCTTCTGTTTCTGCACTACATGGTCCTGCAATTACCATTGGTCTTTTTGCAGGAATTCCCGGTAGTAAAATTGATTCAAGTTCCATTTTATTATATTGTCAAATTAATTTTTCTTACTTCTTAAATGTCTGATTCTCAAAAGAGCCTCTTCGAGATGTTCTTCATTACAACATAAAGATAATCTTACATATCTACTGCCATTGCTTCCAAATATAAAGCCAGGTGTAATAAACACATGAGCCTTTTGTAATAAATACTCCGTCAGGCTCTCTACAGTCTCATAGTAGTTGGGGATTTTACCCCAAAGGAATAATCCTACTTGATTTCTGTCGTATGAGCAATCTAGCTCATCCAAAATTTTAGAAGCTAAAGCTCTTCTACGACTATAGTTTTTATTATTATATGCATACCAGTCCATATCTACTTTTAGTGCTTCAGCAGCAGCTAATTGCATCGGTCGGAACATTCCACTATCTACATTACTTTTTACTTTAAGTATCCACGAGATGAATTGTTCATTGGAGGCTACCATTCCGATTCGCCATCCCGACATATTGTGACTTTTGCTCATAGAATTTAGTTCAATACAGCAGTCTTTAGCTCCTGGTATACTTAATATACTAAGAGGTTCTTTATTCAAAATAAAACTGTAAGGATTGTCATTTACTACAATAATTCCATTTTCTCGAGCAAATTCTACTAGTTTGCTAAATAGCTCTTTTGTTGCATTTGCCCCTGTAGGCATGTTAGGATAATTAGTCCACATAAGTTTTACTTTACTCAAGTCCATTTTCCTAAGTTCATCAAAATCAGGAATCCATCCATTGTTTTCGTCTAAGTTATAGGGAATAACCTCAGCACCCAAAATCTTGCTCAACGAAGTATAAGTAGGATATCCTGGATTAGGAACAAGAACTTGCTCTCCAGGGTTTACAAAAGCTAGAGTAATGTGCAATATTCCTTCTTTTGATCCGATAAGTGGTTGAATTTCTTTTTGTGGATCAAGAGAAACATCATACCAATGCTTATACCATTTAGAAAACTCTTCACGTAATTCAGGAATCCCTACATAGGGTTGATATCCATGATTATGAGTATTTTGAGCTTCATGGCAAAGAGTATCTATCACATGTTTGGTAGGAGGAAGATCTGGACTACCAATACCCAAGCTTATAACATTCTTCCCTTCTGCATTCATTTCTGCTATTTCTTTCAGTTTCTTTGAGAAATAGTATTCGCTTACATCATGTAATCTGTTAGCGGGCTGGATTTTAAACATTGTACTGTCCTTCTTCATATTCACCTAAAATTTTAAGATCATTAGTAAGTGGTGCTATGGCATTTAGCGCCTGTTTATATTGTTCGTAATCTGAAAAAGTAATATCAATATAAAACTGATATTCCCATTCTCTACCTATTATTGGGAGAGATTGGATCTTAGTCAGGTTCATTGTGTAAAAAGAGAGAATAGATAATACAGGAGCAAGGCTACCAAGTTTATGTGGTAGGGTAAATACCATACTCGCTTTATTTCTATTTTGTGGAATAATTTTATTTTCAGCAATCCTAGACTGCGCAATTAAGAATCGTGTAAAGTTGTGCTTATTCGTCTCAATTCCTTCTTCTAGAATTTTCAGTTTATTTATTTGGGCTGCATATTTGGAACAGATAGCAGCATGTCCTTCTATTTGATTCTTGTTTATTTCTTCCGCACTTAGGGCAGTATCCTCAGATTCTACTACTCGCATAGATGGATGAGCTTGTAAAAAAGACCGACATTGCATTAAGGCAATGGGGTGTGAGTTTACTTCTTTTATATCGTCCCAAGATTGATTCGGCAAGCAGGCTATGCAGTGTGAAATTCTTAGTTTGTGTTCTCCAACTATATTGGTATTACTCAATCTTAGGAGCTCATTGTTGTGTAATAGGCTTCCAGCTATGGTGTTTTCAATAGCAAGCATACCGATTACTTCTTGGTCATTGATAATGGACTCAAAAATCTCTTCAAAAGTGGAACAGCATATTAACTCTAACTCTTCTCCTTTAAAATATTGATGAGCTGCTATATCATGATATGATCCATGTACTCCTTGTATTGCTATTTTCTTCATAGTTTTTGACAATAAAAAAGTCCCACTCAATTGAGCGGGACTTCCATGTATTTTTAATAATGATTCGTTGAATCTTTAAATATTGCATATGACTTCCCGCTCTACTTCATTGCTAAAGTAAAAGTAAAAGAAGAAATATGTATAAGTAAATAAATTCATCGAATCTTTGTATGTTGTATTTCTGCTTACAAATGTAACACTTTTCTTATAAAAAGAAAGTATTATTTACTTTTTTATTTATTAAGTGGCTTTTTAGTTCTAACTAGTTAGTTTTTAAACTCTCCTGAAAACTGCTCTTTCTTCGATGGATCTAGTTCTAGCGCCTTTTTTGTATCTTCAAGAGCCCCTTCTTTATCTCCAAGCACTAGTTTTGCTTTCCCTCTATTTTGATAGAGATCTGCTATTGTAGGGTTGAGTTCAATAGCTTCGTCTAATACGATAAGCGCTTTTTCTATCTTATTCGTTTTAATTAGCAGTTCTGATAATTGAATATAAGCTTTAGTATTAAAAGGGTTCAGTTCTGTTATTTTGGAGTAAATATGGCTAGCCTGTTCAAAATCCTTTTGGTATTCATATATCTCACTAAGTAAGAGTAAAGCATCTTCTTGATCCTTTTCTCTTTCCATAATTTGATTTAAATCTTTTATAGCCTCATTATACTCTTGCATAGAGATGAGTATTTTTGCTCTTAGGAGCAAAGCTTCTGTATAATAATTGTTAATGGCAATGGCTCTAGTGAGAGAGGCTATCGCATTAAACTTATCTTTTTGACCATAATAAGCTACTCCTTGCAAGTAGTGTGCAATAGCATTTTCACTATCAATAGTGATCGCTTCATTGGCTGCATCCAGCATTTCTAAGTAATCTTTCTTGAATTGACAAATTTGTGCCAAATTCAATCTTGCTTCAATTAGCTGAGGAGCTAATTCTGCTACTTTAGTCATGTGTTGTTTGGCGACATCTAATTCGTGAGTACGAATATATATTTGACTAAGATGGAGTAGGGCATCAATATCGTCTTCATTGTATTCTAATACCTTATTGAAGAAAGCTTCTGCATGGTCTATTTTGCCCATTTTTAAAGCTTTAAGTCCATCAAATTTTAAAGTCTGAATTGTGTTTTTAATTTTCTTGCTCTCCTGTTCTTCAGGATTTTTTGTTCCGAAAATCTTTTTTAAAAAGCTCACCGTATTTTGTATTATATTTATTTGAAAGAACAAATGTAGTAAATAAACTGAATAGGACAGAATTTAATAAAACACTCTTTCTTAAATTGAGCATTTCTTATTTTATATGCAATAAATTACCTTTCCACATAATTACCTCTTCATCCACCATAAAACGAACAATGTTAGTAATTGAATCTAAGCTCTTACTCAGCTTTAGACTTAAATCTTGCAGAGATAGTGGGGATTGCTTTAGCTCCTGTAAAATACCTTTTTCCAAGGTGGAATATTCTTTTTCAGCTTGATCTTCTTTTCTCTTATTAATACACACATCACATTGGCCACAGTCCTTTTCGATTTTTTCGCCAAAGTAATGAAGTAGTTGTTTGTTTCTACAGTGTTCTGTATCTGTAGCATAAGTTAGCATTGAATTTACACGTATGGTGTAATTTTCTTTTCTTTCTTCGTAAACCTCATTCGGTATATATAGGTGTTTTAGTTCTACTCTCTCGCGGGTATAAATAATAAAGGGTGTCTTTTTTCTTGGCACATAATCTATTAGGTGGCGACGAGCAAAGAAAAGTAGTAAATCGTAGATTTGCTGCCTTGTGAGATTCGTTTTTGAGGCTAATGAGTCTTCGTTTATGTAGGCATAGTCTGTAAACAGTCCCGTGTATGAACGTAGGAGAGCATTCAGTAGCTTTTCAGCTTCTGCACTCATTTCTCTTAGTTTATATAATTCGTCTCTTTGTACTGTAAAAATAAGGCGTGAGGCATTATCCTGCTCTTCAGTATATTCTATATAACCTGCTTGAGTAAGTATATTTAAAGCATTATGAGCTTGTACAGGAAAATGTTTAAAGCGAACACAAAAATCTTCTAAATTGAAATCGTACACACAACCCAATCCATCACCCATAGCCATTTGGTAGTAATATTGTATGTGTTCATAGATTTTCGTTATATACTCTTTTTCAGGATAGTTGTCGTGGATTCTTTTTTTAAGTTTTGCTTTATCAGCATTAGAATAGAGAAGAATGGCTCTAGCATTTTTCCCATCACGTCCTGCTCTACCAGCTTCCTGGAAATAAGCTTCTAAAGAATCGGGGAGATCGATATGAATAACTAGTCTGACATCCGGTTTGTCAATACCCATCCCAAAGGCATTAGTCGCTATTATTACTCGATAGTTACCCTCTTTCCATTCTTTTTGTCGGTAGTCTTTAGTCTCGTTTTTTAATCCAGCATGATAGAATGTGGCTGAAATTCCATTCTTTTCTAAGAATTCAGCCATGTCCTTTGTCCTCCTTCGGCTACGAGCATAGATAATTGTACTTCCTGTTAGTTTTTTCAGAAGGTCTAATACTACTCTCCCTTTATCGTCTGTTTCATGTACGATATAAGCTAAGTTTTTTCTTTCAAAACTCATTTTAAAGACACGTTTTTCCTTAAAATGAAGTTTCTCTTGAATATCATTTACAACCTCGGGGGTCGCAGTTGCTGTAAGGGCTAAAATTGGAGTGTTGGGTTGTAAATCTCTAATCTCTGCTATTTTAAGATAGGCTGGTCTAAAATCGTATCCCCATTGAGAGATACAGTGACTTTCGTCTACCGCTATCAGACAGAGATTCATTTTCTTGAGTTTATCTCTAAAAATATCTGTAGCCAAGCGCTCTGGAGATATGTAAAGAAATTTATAACCTCCAAAAATACAATTATCTAAGGTCACAAGAATCTCCGTTTGAGTCATCCCTGAATAGATGGCAGCTGCTTTGATATCTCTACTTTTTAGGTTAGCCACTTGGTCTTTCATCAAAGCGATAAGAGGGGTTATGACAATGCATAAACCCTCTTTTGCTAATGTGGGAACTTGGAAGGTTATCGACTTTCCTCCCCCAGTAGGCATTAATCCTAAGGTGTCATGACCTTCTCCTATGCTTTCAATGATGTCTGCTTGAATGCCCCGAAAGGAGTCGTATCCCCAGTATTTCTTAAGTATTTCCAGATATGACGCTTGCATATACTTATTCTATAGGCTTAATATCTTCAATGTGTAATTGAATTTCACCTTTTCTATGGGTGTTTGCTTCTATGGTATAACAAATATCAAAAGATCGTCTACTTTTTATATATCTGACATGATTACTTTGACCAAAAGCAATTCCATTTAAGATGTTGTTGGATTTACTATCAATAAGCTCTAGTTTGATATGCTCTTGATTTCTTCCCACAACCTTACTTGTACCATAGTCATAGACTTGGTGTGTGCAGAAAATAGGCTTTTGATTGTAAGGACCATAAGGATTGAATTTTTTGAGATCCTTACAAAATTTACGAGTAATCTCCTGAAAATCTAGTTCAGCGTCAATGTTAATGCTAGGATGCGTTTGTTCTGGTAGAATATGCTCAGTAACATAGGCCTCAAATCTTCTATTAAATTCTTTTATATTTTCCTCTTTAAGAGATAATCCTGCTGCATAAGTATGTCCACCGAAACTTTCGAGTAAATCTTTACAGTGTTCAATAGCCTTATAGATATCAAATCCTGGAACAGAACGAGCAGATCCTGTAGCAAACTCACCACTCTTGCAAAGCACTACAGCTGGTCTGTAATAAACTTCTGTGAGTCGAGAGGCCACTATACCAATAACTCCTTGGTGCCACTTTTCATTATAGAGAACAACTGATCGCAAATCTGACAAATCGCTTATGTTTTCTACGATTTGATTAGCTTCCTCAGTCATGTTTTTGTCTAAATCCTTACGAGTTTCATTGTACTCGTTAATTCGTTTAGCTATTTTAATTGCTTTTTTATAATCTCTTTCAATGAGTAAGTCTACCGCTTCTTTTCCGTTTTCAATCCGTCCAGAAGCATTTATTCTTGGACCTATTTTAAATACAATATCACTTATTGTTATTTCTCTATCCTCTAGAGAGCATACATCAATGATCGATTTTAGTCCAATACTTGGATTGTTATTTAACTGCTTCAGTCCATGATAGGCTAATATTCGGTTTTCTCCCATGATGGGTACTATGTCAGAAGCAATACTGACAGCCACCAAATCTAGTAAAGGGACAAGGTTATGAAACTCTATACCATTATTTTGGGCAAAAGCTTGCATAAATTTAAACCCAACACCACAACCTGACAAGTCGGTGTAAGGATACGTGTTGTCTAATCTCTTCGCATTTAGAATAGCTATAGCTGGAGGTAATACATCATCGGGCACGTGGTGATCGCAAATGATAAAATCTATACCTTTATTTTTGGCATAGGTGATTTCCTCCACTGCTTTTATACCACAATCTAATACAATAATAAGACTGACACCTGTTTCTTTTGCAAAGTCAATTCCTTGTTGTGAAACTCCATACCCCTCATTATACCTATTGGGTATGTAGTAATCAATATTAGAATAGTATTCTTGTAAAAAACGATATACTAAAGAAACAGAAGTTGTTCCATCAACATCATAATCTCCGTAGATGAGAATTCGTTCCTTATTTCCTATTGCCTGATTCAATCTATCTACTGCGATATCCATATCCTTCATAAGGAATGGATCGTGTAAATCTTTTAGTTGAGGGTGGAAAAAAGTTCGTGCATCATTGGGAGTATGTATTCCGCGCTGTATTAGAAGTTTACCAAGTATAGGATTTATACCTAACTCCTTTGCTAACTTATGGCTTTCTTCTAATTGTTTTGTCGAAGAGTTTTGATAATTCCATAGGTAATTCATTTATATATTATTTTCTTTTATTTCCTTTTTTAGAAGATAGAAGGTTAATCAAATTATTAACCTTCTATCTTCTGTAAAAGTACTAAAAAAGGATAAGATTACCCCTTGTTTAGAGATATTTTAGATAAGCTAAAATAGCCTATAGCGAAATGTTTATTTGCTTTTTATATAATTAGTTTTTTGTTGAGGCTTGTTCTTATCCTATCGTTACTCTAGCGTAAATCTGTCTTTGTTGAAAAAGAGATTATTTTGTAAAGTACAGGATGTATTGAAGAGGTGCTTTATTCACTGTATAATAATAGAGAGAGTTTTAATGTCATTATTTAGGAATCAATCAGTGCTTAAGCAAGATGTTTTACAGATCTGCTGTAAAAGTAAGAAAAGAACGAAAATCACTAAGTGTATTCTTCTGATATGCTCTTTTTCTAAATACATATTATGTAGATTGAAGAAAAAATACAGCCTTAGTTTACTTGATGTATAGTCAGACACTCTCTATCTTGATTTGCAGTGTTTTATCTTAGTCATGATTTCATCATGACACCGACATGATGATGTTCTGACACCGATATGATGAGATCATGACACCGATATGTTGTTCTCTTGTCCGTGTTATAATTTTATCTAACCTGTTTTACTTTTCTCCGGAGATCTTTACCTTCAAATGCACAGATAGCATCTTTCCATTCTTCTGTTAGTTCTTTAGAATTATGGCTAGTCAGATCGTATGTAACCATAACAGATTTACAAGAGCATTTAATTTTTTTTGTGCGTTGGTCAATCACTTCTTGATAAAGGTGAAAACTTTTATTTCCAATTTCTGTGACAGCTGTTTGTACTGCTATTTGATTAGTAGAATAGATTTGTTCTATAAAATCAATTTCTAAATGAACAACCATGATTGCATCCTTATTCCAATCTACATTAGGACAAACAGAAGCAAAATAATTGGTCTTACCTAGGTCGTAGAATGAAAAATAGACTGAATTGTTTACATGGCCAAATTGGTCGATATCATTAAATCTTAGTTGTATGGGTAGGATATGTTTAAATATAACTTTTTCCATTTATGGGTTTCTAAATAAAGTAGAACAAAGGTACTAATATACAGTTTAAAGTAAAAAAAGAGGCCAAAAGAATTCTCTTTAGACCTCTTTTATATTCTAATAATATAGTTTTATTTTGTTATATAATCAAGGTAACCAGGTATGGATGGTAAGACATCTTTAACCTCTCTATTGTATTCTGCGCCATAGACGATGTATGGATCAAGTAATTTTCCTCCAATTAAATCTATCGTAGGAATAAGAAAATTGAAACAAGATTCAAGCGAAGGTAATTGAGGTTGTGCCTCTTTATAATCTTGTTCAGAGGCCCCAGCAGTTAAAATCCAACCAAATTTCTTTCCATGAAGTTTGGTTCCATTATGTCCATAAGCCCATCCATGTTCAAATACATCATCCATCCATTTCTTAAGGAGTGGAGTCATATTATACCAATAAACAGGAGTTTCAAAAATTATCTTATCCGCATTCAATAATAAATTTTGTTCTGCTTTTATATCGATATTAAAATCGGGATATAGTTTGTATAAATCGTGTATGATTACATTTTTATAATTTTGTTTTTCTAAAGCTTCGACTAGAGTTTTGTTATATATAGACTCTTTCATATTAGGGTGTGCCAATACTAAAACTGTTTTCATAAAAAAAATTGATATAAAGATTAAAAATTACTATTCTTAGAAAAAGCGTAAAAATACTTTATAAAGGTGTATTATAGTTGGCAGAAAGGAGTAGTATCCTTTATCTTGATTGTTGAAAAACAATAGATTCTAATAAGTAGTGCCTTACATAATGCAGAAAAATGAAGTAAACGTTAATTACGTTTGAGTTATGAACAGATAAAATATCCTTTTGTTTAAGAATAGATAAGGAGTGTAATGTATTTTAAATCTTTTATGCAAAGTTTAAACAGGTTTAAAAGAAATCTATTTAGATTGTATTTTTTCAATTCTTCATAGAAAAACACTACTTTTGTGGCTTCAAACTCAATTGTTTAAAATCCCATTTATGTTAGAAGATATAAAGAAAGCTTGTCAGGTTTTACGTGATGGAGGTGTAATTCTCTATCCTACTGATACCGTTTGGGGTATAGGTTGTGATGCAACAAATGCCGAAGCTGTAAAGCGTGTATATGCAATAAAGCAGCGTACTGATAGTAAAGCGTTACTTGTGTTGGTCGATTCTCCTGTAAAGGTCGATTTTTATGTCGAGGATATCCCTTCTGTAGCCTGGGATTTGATCGAATTAACAGAAAAACCCCTGACTATTATTTATGATGGAGCGCGAAACTTAGCTCCTAATTTATTAGCCGATGATGGTAGTGTAGGTATTCGGGTAAGCGGAGAAAAGTTTTCACAACAGTTGTGTCAAAGATTCCGTAAAGCAATTGTATCTACTTCTGCTAATATAAGTGGGCAACCAACTCCTTCAAACTTCAGTGAAATTAGTGATGAGGTGAAATCATTAGTTGATTATATTGTAGAGTATCGTCAAGATGATATGTCACACCCAAAACCATCAAGTATTATAAAGCTTGGAAGAGGCGGTGAAGTAAAAGTGATTAGAGAATAATAATAACTATTCAATATAATAGTTATCATATTAGATATTAGCCTTATTGCTTTCTAAGAGTAGGAAAGCAATAGAGGCTTTTTTGTGTCTGAATAATTGTATAAATATTTAATTTTTACATAACTTGGTAGCTTGAAAAAACAAAGTATGAAATTGGAAGACAAGAGTTTATTACAAAAATTTTTATTGTGGCGAGAAAGCAAAATCAGTGAAAAACAGTTTATCCTGATATTAAGTTTTATTGTAGGGATTTTAACTGCTTTTGCAGCTTTACTTTTAAAGTTTTTGATTCATTTTATTCAGAATTTTTTGACTGATAATTTCAGTACAACTGGGGCCAACTACTTGTACTTGATTTATCCCGTAATAGGTGTTTTTCTTACAGGTCTATTTGTTAGATATATTGTAAAAGATGATATAAGTCATGGGGTAACTCGGATTTTATACGCCATCTCTCGTAGAAAAGGTAGGATAAAACGGCATAATACTTGGTCTTCTATCATTGCAAGTTCTATTACAATTGGTTTCGGTGGTTCTGTAGGAGCTGAATCTCCTATCGTCCTTACAGGATCTGCTATTGGGTCTAACCTGGGTGATGTGTTTAAAATGGAGCATCGCACATTGATGTTACTCGTAGGCTGTGGTGCTGCTGGAGCTGTTGCAGGTATATTTAAAGCTCCGATAGCAGGATTGGTTTTTACAATAGAAGTATTGATGCTAGATCTGACGATGAGCTCTTTATTACCTCTATTAATATCTTCGGTCACTGCGGCTACTGTTTCATACATTGTTACCGGACAAGAAGCCATGTTTAAGTTCCACTTAGATAATCCTTTCGCTTTAGAACGTATTCCTTATGTGATTTTATTAGGTATATTTTGTGGTTTAATTTCTTTGTACTTCACTAGAACCATGAATAAGATTGAAGGAGTTTTTGGTAAGTGCAAAGGGCCTTATCAAAAGTTGCTATTGGGTGGTGTAATGTTGAGTGCTCTTATTTTCTTACTTCCTTCTCTTTATGGAGAAGGTTATGACACCATAGATTTATTATTGAATGGCTCTTCCGACTTAGAGTGGGATAGAGTTATGAACAACTCTTTATTTTATGGGTATAAGAATATACTATTAATCTATCTTGTCCTTATTATCTTATTTAAGGTTTTTGCAACAAGTGCTACTAATGGTGGGGGAGGTTGTGGAGGATTATTTGCTCCTTCACTCTTCTTAGGTTGTGTGGCAGGATTTGTTTTTTCACATAGTGTAAATGGGTTGGAGATTATTCATTGGTTACCCGAAAAGAACTTCGCATTAATGGGGATGGCAGCAGTTATGAGTGCTGTTATGCATGCTCCACTTACGGGAGTGTTTTTGATAGCAGAACTCACAGGAGGATATGATTTGTTTTTGCCTTTTATGATTGCTTCGGTAAGTGCCTATCTCACAATAATAGCTTTTGAACCTCATAGTATATATTCTATGCGATTGGCTAAAAGAGGTCAGCTTATAACTCATCATAAAGATAAAGCTGTTCTTACTCTAATGAAGATGGAGAACGTTGTTGAGACCAATTTCGTAGAAGTTAAACCAGAAATGGACTTGGGAGAACTAGTAAAAGCTATAGCTTCATCACAAAGAAATATATTCCCCGTAACTGATAAAGATGGGGTTTTATTGGGCATTATATTACTTGATGATATTCGAAATATAATGTTCCGTCAGGAACTATATCATAGATTCAAAGTAGAGAAATTGATGACATCACCTCCTGGAAAACTACTGAATACAGATAGTATGGAAAATGTAATGAAGACTTTTGATGACACCAATGCATGGAATTTACCAGTTATTGACGAGCAAGGTAAATACTTGGGCTTTGTTTCGAAATCAAAAATTTTCAACTCTTATAGAAGAGTATTAATTCATTTCTCGGAGGATTAATAGAGGTATTACAAAAAAGATTATGGATAAGAAAACACTAAGAATAATATATATGGGGACTCCTGAGTTTGCTGTAGAGTCTCTGAAAGAATTAGTTGAAAATGAATACAATGTTGTAGCTGTTGTTACTATGCCTGATAAGCCGGCTGGTAGAGGTCATAAGATACAATATTCAGATGTAAAGAAATATGCTTTGTCTCAAAATTTGCCTATTCTTCAGCCTTCCAACTTAAAAGATGAAGCTTTTATTGAAGAATTGAAGAGTTATAAGGCCGATTTACAGATTGTAGTAGCATTTAGGATGTTGCCCGAAGTTGTTTGGGATATGCCTCGATTGGGGACGTTTAATTTGCATGCGTCTTTACTTCCTCAATACCGTGGTGCTGCTCCAATAAACTGGGCTATCATTAATGGGGATAAAGAAACTGGAGTAACTACTTTTTTCTTAGAACATGAAATAGATACAGGAAAAATCATCATGCAAGAAAGAGTTGCAATAGGAGAAAATGACTCTGTGGGTGAAATACATGATAAGTTGATGATTCTAGGGGGTAAAGTAGTGACAGAAACAGTAGATCGAATAATTGCTAATCAAGTAAATCCTCTAAGTCAATCTCAAATCATAGAAAATGAGTGTATAGAAATGCGCCCAGCTCCTAAAATTTTCAAGGAAACGTGTGAAATTAATTGGGATCAGCCCCTAGAAGTTGTTCATAACTTTATACGTGGATTGTCTCCTTATCCTGCAGCATGGTCAACTCTTACTTCTACATCAGGAGAATCTTGGAAGGTGAAGATTTTTAAGACTCGCAAAGTACAGAAAGAACATAACATTGCTATCGGATCTGTTTTCCAAGAAGGAAGAGAAGATTTAAAAATAGCTGTGCAGGGGGGCTATCTAGACATTCTAGAAATGCAGTTACCAGGGAAGCGCCGTATGCCAATAGCCGATTTGTTAAGAGGATTTGATATAGACTCCTCTTTTAAAATGAACTAATCAAACCCTATTTTGTATCTTAGTAGAATAAGAATTATTAAAAACTCAAAATATGAAACCACTAATATCGCCATCTATACTATCAGCAAACTTTGCCAATTTAGCTGCTGATATGAAGATGATAAATGAATCAGAAGCAGATTGGGTACACATTGACATTATGGATGGTGTATTTGTTCCTAATATCTCTTTTGGTTTCCCTGTCCTTAAGTATGTGGCAGAACTAACAGATAAGCCTTTAGATGTACACTTAATGATTGTACAACCTGAAAAGTTTATTCAAGAGGTGAAAGATCTAGGAGCAGAAATAATGAATGTGCATTATGAAGCTTGCCCTCATCTCCATCGTGTTATTCAGCAAATTAAAGAAGCGGGGATGAAACCTGCAGTAACCATAAACCCTGCAACTCCTGTGTCTTTATTGAAAGATATCATTAAAGATGTGCATATGGTGTTAATAATGAGTGTTAACCCAGGGTTTGGGGGACAAAAGTTTATTGAAAATGCAATTAATAAAGTGAAAGAGTTGAAAGCTTTAATTAAAGAGTCTGGTTCTAACGCCATGATTGAAGTGGATGGTGGAGTAAATCTTGAAACGGGAAAGCGTTTGATTGAAGCTGGTGCAGATGTTTTAGTAGCAGGTAGTGCTATCTTTAAAGCAACAGACCCCAAAGAGATGATTCTTAAGATGAAAAACCTATAAAAATAAAAGCCTATGGGCTTTGAATCATTACATAAATACCCTCTAGTAAGGATATTGATCCCCTTACTAGGGGGTATTCTGTTTGCAGACCAGTTTCTTGAATCTAGATTGAATAATCAAACAGTTTGGATAATTGCTTGTCTTGCTCTTTTTATATCTCTTCTCTCAGCCCATCGCTTTATTCATAAGTTTAGGTTGAGGTGGATTTTTGGATTGAACTTGTTTTTTCTTGTGTTTTTTATTGGAGTTTGTAGAATCTTCACTCAAAGTGATTTAAGCTCGGTAGTTTATGATAAACCTGATTTCTATAAAGGAGTAGTAGATTCTTATCCCAAGGTGAAACTAAAATCAGTAGAGTATTTAGTAAAGCTAGAAAGTCCCTCTCATTCACAAGTCCTACTGCGTGTAGCGAAGGATTCTTTAAACAGAGTGTATCATAATGGAGATGTTTTGGCTTTTTATGGAAAAGTACATCAACAAGAAAGATCTGTTGATCCTGATGCCTTTGATTATGGACTGTATTTAAAAAGGAAGGGTATCATAGGTACCCTAACTCTTGCTTCTACTGAGATAAAATATCTAGGAGAGTCTTCTCAAAACAGTATTCAGAACTTCTTGTTTCGTCAGAAAACAAAGTTGTTAGATTATTATAAATCATTTGATGTTGGCCCCGATGTATTAGCCATTTTATCAGCATTGACTCTTGGAATAAAAGATGATTTAAGTGTAGAGTTGAAAGATGCATTTTCCATTGCGGGAGTGAGCCATGTTTTAGCTTTGTCAGGACTACATATTGGTTTGCTGTTTTTCCTGACAAATGGTTTTTTTCTTTTTTTATTTGGGAAATATCGATATGGTAAATTATTGGCTCTTTGCCTAACCTTAGTGTTTCTATGGTTATTTGTGATCTTTGTTGGTGCTTCTCCTTCTGTTGTCCGTTCTGTTTTACTCTTTAGTTTAATGGGTGTTTCTTTATCAACACAACGAAGGGGAAACTCTATTAATTCATTGGCTTTTGTGGCAATTATAATGCTATTATATAACCCTAACTGGTTATTTGATGTGGGCTTCCAACTTTCATTCAGTGCTGTTTTATCTATTCTTTTATTTTCTCGACCCACATTAGAACTTTATCATCCTAAATCTAAAATTGGAATTTACTTGTGGAGTTCCTTAGTCATCTCATTGGTAGCACAATTAGGGACATCTCCCTTAATTATCTATTATTTTGGTAGTTTTCCTACTTATTTTTTGTTAGCAAATCTGATTGTAATTCCTCTGATTACGATATTATTATACATCCTTGTAGTTTCAGTTTTAACTTATGCTTGCACGAGTTTGTCCTCAGTATTATTACTTATAGCGATTCACTTAACTGAATGGCTTAATGGGGTTGTTAGGATGTTCAGCACTTTACCATTGTCTTCTATTAAGAGTTTGTATATCAATACCTTTGAACTAGCTTTGCTTTATGCGATTTTGTTTTTCGTATACAAATTAATTTTCAGTTCAAGGGTTAAATGGTTATATTGTATTCTATCATTCTCTTTTTTATTTATTAGTTGTAGGTTGGTTTTAAATGAATTGAATAAACCTCATGTATCAATGCAATTGTATTGCAACGGCAATAAGCCCTTTGTGGAATGTGTTGAAGAAGATGGACTGTTATGGGTAGTACAGCCTGATAGTACTCTGAAATCCAGTAATATAGTTCTCACGGCTCAGCGTAGGTGGAGTAGATTGCAATACCAAGATCCTCTTTTTGTAAAAGATTCATGTGTAAATGATGCATTATTTTGGAATAACAGCATTCTATATTATAAGGGGAAATCTATCTATTGGTATATGTATCCTAGTCAAAAAAGAATAGAAACTTTATCTAAAATTAAATTTGAGCTCGATTATATCTATATAGATCGTAGAATAGGAAAAGAAAGATTCAAAAATGTTTTCAACACTTTTCATGCTAATACTGTTATTATGGGGCGTGGAGCGTCTGAAAAGAATAAAAAAGGAATAAAAGAATATTGTGATGCGAATAATTTGAATTTTATCTCTTTAGATGAAAAAGGTTACTTCAAGTTCTTATAGAATCTATAAAGAATTTCTTAAATTTGCATCTAACTCATAGAAATAGTAAAAGATAATGCTAAGAAATATAATAGAACAGGTAAAGATTGACCAGTTTAACGAATGGTTGAACAAGTATGAATCATTTGTAATTATTGGGCATATTGGACCTGATGGTGATGCTGTGGGTTCTTCTTTGGGATTATGGCATGTCTTAACGGCATTAGGAAAGAAGGTTCAAGTAATTATGCCAAATGCTTTTCCTGATTTTTTAAATTGGATGCCCGGAAGTGAACATATCTTGTTTTACAGTGAAACTCCTGAAGAAGTAGAAAAATGTATTGATGCAGCCGATATAATCTGTTTGTTAGACTTTAATGTTTTGAGTAGAATAGGTGATATGAGTTCGTTCGTTGAGAAGTCTAGTGCATTGAAGGTTATGATTGATCATCACCTACATCCTGGTGATCATTGCGATATTACGATGTCTTACTCCAAGGCTGTTGCCACTTCTGAGTTGGTGTTTCGATTAATAGTTCAAATGAACCTTCTTGATAAGCTGTCAAAAGCTGGTGCTGAATGTTTGTACACAGGCATGATGACGGATACTGGTGGATTCACCTATAATTCTAATCAAATAGAAATATATACAATTATAGGATTACTCCTAGAAAAAGGTATTGATAAAGACTTAATTTATAGAAGAGTTAATAATACTTATTCAGAGGATAGATTGCGCTTAATGGGACATGTATTAACAACCATGAAGGTGTACCCCGAGAATACGGCTCTATTAACTCTGACAGATGAAGAACAAGATAAATTTAATTTCGTAAAAGGAGATAGCGAAGGCTTTGTAAATATTCCATTATCTATAAAAAATGTAATATTTTCATGTCTTCTTAAAGAAGATGGAGAACTTAATTTAATTAAAGTATCTTTACGTTCGGTAGGTACTTTCCCTTGTAATGAATTAGCTGCTGAGTTTTTTAATGGTGGAGGCCATTTAAATGCATCTGGGGGTGAATTCTATGGTACAATGGAAGAAGCAATAGAAAGATTTGAAGAAGCCGTAAAAAAATACAAACCACTGCTACTTGCATAAATTAATAATTATGAAAAAAACTGTTCTAGCAATATTGTCATTTTTTTCTTTATTACTTGTATTCCAATCTTGTAGTAAATCAGTAACTTATGCAGATAAGTTGGCTGATGAGAAAAAAGCGATAGATAGATATATTAAAAAGAATAATATTAAGGTTATTTCATTTAATCAATTCGTAGAGAATGATTCAGTAACCCATATAGACAAAAATGAATATGTAGAATTACAAACAGGTCTATATATGCAAATCGTAGAAAGAGGATCTGAAAACCCTGTTGATACATTTGCTAATCGTGATGAAATAACCATTCGTTTTTCAGAATATAGTATCATGGATGGTTACTTTACTGCAGTAGGTAATTTGGATATGACTGATTTTGTTGACGCTTTCATTTATACGATAAGTAATAATAATACAATAAAAGGAGAATTTGTTGATAGAGGAAATATGATTGAGATATATGGAACTAAAACCGTTCCTTCAGGATGGTTGATTCCTTTGAAATATCTTCGTTATAATGCTCGTGTGAATCTTATTGTTTCTTCAAAACTAGGGCATATGAACTCCTTACAACAAGTTTATCCTTATGCATATGAAATTAGACGTTTGGGCTTATCTAAACGTTAATTAATGATACTATGACGCTAATAAAATCGATTTCAGGTATCCGCGGAACTATAGGCGGAAGAGTAGGTGATGGATTAAATCCTCTAGATATCGTAAAGTTTACTTCAGCTTACGCTACATTTATAAGAAGAACTACTAAAGTTAAGGGTAATAAGATAGTTGTCGGTCGTGATGCACGTATTTCTGGCGATATGGTAAGAGATATTGTTGCAGGTACTCTTATGGGTATGGGCTGGGATGTAATAGATCTAGGATTGGCTACCACTCCTACAACAGAGTTGGCTGTTGCTATGGAACAAGCAAATGGAGGTATTATATTAACTGCTTCTCATAATCCAAAGCAATGGAATGCTCTTAAATTACTAAATGAGAGAGGTGAATTTTTAAATGCAGAAGAAGGTAATGAAATCTTAACTATTGCTGAAGCTGAAGACTTTGAATATGTTGATGTAGATGCAATAGGTAAATACCATAAAGATTCGTCCTATAATCAAAAACACATACTCAATGTTCTAGGTCTTGACTTAGTTGACGTTGAGGCTATCAGAAAAGCTAATTTTAAAGTAGCTATTGATTGTGTAAACTCTGTAGGTGGAATTATTCTTCCAGACTTATTGGCACAATTGGGTGTACAACATGTAGAAAAACTATATTGTGAACCTACTGGTGAATTTGCTCATAATCCAGAACCTTTAGAAAAGAACTTAGGGGATATTATGTCTCTTATGAAAAAGGGTGAGGCAGATGTTGCTTTTGTTGTTGACCCAGATGTAGACCGATTAGCTATGATTTGTGAAGATGGTTCTATGTATGGTGAAGAATATACTCTTGTTACAATTGCTGATTATGTGTTGAAACACACTCCTGGTAATACTGTATCTAATTTGAGCTCTACACGCGCACTTCGTGATGTAACACAAAAGCATGGCATGAAGCATTATGCAGCTGCAGTTGGCGAAGTAAATGTAGTAAGCAAAATGAAAGAAGTGAATGCTGTGATTGGTGGTGAGGGTAACGGTGGTGTTATTTATCCAGAAAGTCACTATGGTCGTGATGCTCTAGTAGGGATTGCTTTATTCTTAAGTCATATGGCTCATGAAGGCAAAACTGCAAGTGAACTTAGAGCATCTTATCCTTCTTATTTTATTGCTAAAAACAAGGTTGATTTAACTCCCGAGATTGATGTTGATGCTATTCTCAATAAAGTGAAAGAGATTTATAAAGATGAGCAAATAAATGACATTGATGGTGTGAAGATTGATTTTGCTGATAAGTGGGTACATTTGCGCAAAAGTAATACTGAACCTATTATCAGAGTATATAGTGAAGCTAAATCTATGGAAGCAGCAGATGCTATAGGACATGAAATAATGAAAGTTATAAAAGACTTATCTAAATGATTTTCTGATATATATATATGATAATAAAAAAGGAGCTCAATTGAGCTCCTTTTTTATTATCTGTTGTTAAACTAGAAATCTATCTTAGGGGATTAATAGAGAAGAGTCTCCATAACTCAAAAACCTAAAGTTATGATCTAGTGCAAAGTGATAAATAGACTTCCAATCTCCTTTTACAAAAGCCGAGACAAGTAAAAGTAAAGTACTTTGAGGTTGATGAAAATTAGTTATCATTTTCTTTACAATTTTATACTCATAGCTTGGGGCAATCATGATTTGCGTACTTGTATGCAATATATCTAAATGATGTCTATCTAAGTAGTTCACTATTTCTTGTAAAGATTCTGTCGCTGTTAGGTTTGACTTCACATCATAGGGTTGCCATTGCTGGACATGCATTTCCTCTTCAGAAATATCTGGATTGTTTTTTATAGACACTCCTATATGGTATAGACTTTCTAATGTTCTTACCGATGTAGTACCTACAGCTACAACTTGTCCTCCATGATTGATAATATCTTTAATTGTTGATTTGCGAACTGCAATATATTCTGTGTGCATATCATGATCTGCAATCTCATCACTTTTGACGGGCTTAAAGGTCCCTGCACCAACGTGTAAGGTTACTTCATCCATATCTACTCCTTTTTTGTGAAGTTGCTCTAGTACTTCAGGGGTAAAGTGTAATCCTGCGGTTGGAGCAGCCACAGAGCCTTTTATTTTTGAATATACAGTTTGATATGTTTTCTTGTCGTTTTCTTCTGTATCTCTATTTAAGTAGGGAGGAATAGGTAGTTCGCCAAAGACGTCTAAAATATCAGCAAAGGTTATGGCATCATTGTTCCAAGAGAAATGGATGCAATGGCTTGTACCCATGGTTTCTCCTCTTTCCGCACAAAGCTCTATAATTTGTCCTTTAATCTCTAAATCTCTTTTTAAAATACCAGTTTTCCATTTTTTTGCATTACCAATCATGCATAACCAGCTACATTCTTTGGTTTGTTGGAAGTTCAGATTATAATCATGTGGTTGGTGGGGTTCCAAACAAAACACTTCAATAGTAGCACCTGTCTCTTTCTTAAAATAAAGACGGGCTTGAATAACTCTCGTGTTATTGAATATAACGAGTTCATGCTCATCTAAAAAAGAAGGGAGGTTGGAGAATATACTTTCTTCTATTTTCCCTTTGTTGTATACAAGTAGTTTAGATTGATCTCTATGTGCTAATGGATATTTAGCAATTCTTTCGTCAGGTAAAGGATAGTTGAAATCTTTTATCTGTATGTGTTTTGGACTTTCTTTCATCATTTTACTTACTTACTCGGCAAAAGTAACGATATTTGTTGAACTAGAGAATAGTTTGTATTTTAGATTATAGAATTTAAACTTAACAAAGATGAAGATAGGTGATAAAGTTCGCTTCCTCAATGAAGTAGGAGGGGGTGTGATATCTGGTTTTCAAGGTAAAGATACTGTTTTGGTGCAAGACGAAGATGGTTTTGATATTCCTTTATTGAGATCAGAATGTGTTGTTGTTGAAACAGATAATTATAATTTGCAGGTTACCCCTGAAGAAGCTCAAAAAGAGAAGGCTTCAGCAGATAGTAATCGTGATGAGGCTTTAGATTCTCCTATTCTTGAAACAAAAGAGGGTGAGCAACTTAATGTTTATTTAGCTTTTGTTCCACAGGATATCAAGAATATTTCTACAACTTCTTTTGATGCTTTTTTGGTAAACGATAGTAATTATTTTCTTTACTATACATACTCCAATCAGACTATAAATAATAAATGGTCTTCGCGTTCTCATGATTTAGTAGCTCCCAATACAAAGTTGTATTTAGAAACATTTACGAAGGACGTTTTAAATGAACTTGATACAGTTCGTGTACAGCTTATTTCATTTAAGCATGATCGTAATTTTGAGATGAAATCTCCGATTGATGTTGAACAAAGAATTGATGTTGTGAAGTTTTATAAACTTCATAGTTTTAAAGATTCAGAGTTTTTTGATGAGCCTGCTCTTGTTTATGATATTATAGTAAAGGATGAGGTCAGAAAAACAATTCAAATTGATCCAAAAGTTTTAAAAGAAGGCTTATTGTCTAAACCTGAATTTAGAAGACCTAAATCAGAGCCTCTTGTAAAAAAGAGAAAAAATGAAGTTATCGAGATCGATTTACACATTGATGAGCTGATAGACTCTACTATCGGTCTTGATAATAAAGCGATGCTAGAGTGTCAGTTGAAAGAATTCAGAAAGGTGATGAATGAAAATATTCAGCACAAGAATCAAAAGATTGTATTTATTCATGGTAAAGGCGAAGGTGTTTTGCGTAAAGCCATTATTGATGAGTTAAAAAAACATTATAGACACTGTACTTATCAAGATGCCTCATTCCAAGAATATGGTTTTGGAGCAACTATGATTACTATACATTAAATTTTAATTCCAATTCTAATTAATTAATAAATGGACCTATCCAAATTTGGATAGGTCTATTTGTATTCTGATATGAGGGCTTTTATCTATAAAAGATCAGAATCTTAGTGTTATCATAACACCGATATGAAGATGCGATGACACCGACATGTCATTATCATGTCGGTGTCATCGTGAATCTATTATTTTATCAAAAAGCATTTTTATTTGATAGATATGGTAGATATTGGCTTGATAAAGTGAAATTTGTAAGAGCCTCTACTCTTATAATAAGAAAGAAAAAGGGATTGACTTTTTCAGACAATCCCTTTTTATATTCTTGTTATTCCTGCTTTCAAATTAGAACGAACACAATATCGTAACTAAGAACACTACACTCATATCAAGTAATAGACCATGAAATATACACAATACGGTATATTCTTTTCCTACAACTTTTGTTACACTAGGCAAAGTTGTATCTAGTGTTGTTGCACCGCCAGCTGCTATAGGAGCAAAGGTTCCAAAGTACTTATAAAAAATTGGAGCACCCATAAGGGCTACAATTTCACGAATAATGTTTGATAATAATGCAATGGTGGCTAAATCAGCTCCTTTTTTTTCGCCAATCAAAACACTAGATAGTGAATAATATCCAAAACCTGATCCCACAGCCATACACTCAGTAATAGAGTGTTCGCTGAATAAGAATCCAATAACTGCAGTTCCTAGTAATGTTCCACAAATAGTCATCAATGGAAGTAGAAGTAGTCTTGGGTTTAGGCTTCGCAGACTTCTTAATATTTTAGGATCGCTACTTATTGTTATACCAATACAAAACATTAGGGCACAAAGTGCATAAAGACTAACGTTGTATTCAAGGATAAAACTGGGAGTTAACCCTTTCATCCCTAGAAATGTACCTAAAATAAAGAATACAATAATAATTAAACTTCCTTTCATTCCTTAGATTTTATTTCTCTTACTTAAAAGGCGCCATAGCACCCACGAAAAAAAGATACTCCCAGAAATTGCTCCTACAGTTATGAGCATTGCTTCCATGCCAATTATTGGTAGTTTTGCTACTACCGTCTCATCAGTTCCCACTTTTACACCTAAACAGAATAGAAGAGTCCAGATTAAAATTGTAATTATTTTTCCAATTTTATTCATATCTCTACCTTTTACGATGTAGCCTACTACTAAGCCGGAAATTAACGAACCAATAATGGCTAGAATAATCATTAATTCTCCCTTTGACATAGCTATTTTAAATTTTCTGCAAAGATATGTATTTTATTGAGTCAAAAGAAGCAAGTATAGATAAGTTTTTTATTTTAACTATACTTATAGTCGAATCTGTTTAAGTGTGTTAATACATAGGAAGTTAGCTATTCAATAAATAGTAAATCACTCATGATTCCATCAGAGATAAAGACGCCTTTTTTGGTAAGTTTCAGATTGTTATTTTTTAGCTCTAAATTCCCTGAATTTATATGTTTTTTTGCCAGTTTTAGTATGTAATTGTAATAGGTCTCTCCAAACTTAGTTTGAAGGGTTTCCAAAGACAAGCCCCACATAGTACGCAATGAGGTAATGATGTAGTCATTATATTGAGTTGTAATGTCTAGATTTTCTACTTCTTGATTCAGGTTGTTTGCTTTTATTTGAATCATGTATTGATGTAGGGAAGATACGTTCCATGCGCGTGTAAGTCCATTATAAGAGTGAGCTGAGGGTCCACAACCTAAATACTTTTTCCCTGTCCAATAGGATGTGTTATGTTGAGCTATTTTACCTGGTTTTGCAAAATTAGATATCTCATAGTGTATAAATCCGTTTTTTGTAAGAATATTTATTAATTTAGTAAAAGATTGTAAGCTAAAATCTTCATCTACTTCTTGAATGAAACCCTCTATTAATTTCTTATATAAAAGTGTGCCTTTTTCATAAATTAAATGGTAGGCAGAGATGTGTTCTACATTTAAATCGATTGCTCTTTGAATATCATTTTCCCACTCACTCATGGTTTCATAGGGTAAACCATACATTAAATCAATACTAATGTTCTTAAATCCATGTTCTCTCGCATCTTTAACAGCTTGTATGGCTTGGTCGGAAGTATGTCTTCTGTTTAGCTTTTTTAACATAGAGTTTTGAAAAGTCTGAATGCCTATACTTAATCTATTAATAGGAAGGGTTCTTAGCATACTTAAATAGTTTGGGGTTAGGTCATCGGGGTTGCCTTCCATAGTTATCTCCTGAACATTACTTATATCGTAGTATTTTTTTATTGTATTAAATATCTTTTCAAGTTCGGCATGAGATAACTGAGAGGGTGTACCTCCCCCCAAGTAGATGGTTTCGATAGGTTCGTTTCCTAAATAATCTTTTCTTAATTCTAGTTCTTTACATAATGCATTAATATAGGGTGAAGTCAATTGCGATTCTGTGGTAGAGTAGAAGTCACAATAAATGCATCGAGTCTTACAAAAGGGGATGTGTATATATATTCCAGCCATAGTATGTACTATTTTAAATAAAAGTTACGACACTTAAGAGTAACGTTATGTATGTATTTTTTTATCTTTTCTATCAAAAGATATTCTTTTTTAATAGAACAAAGATAAACATTCTTTTTTTTTGCTTTTTATGTTACATAACACGGAATGAAAATTGTTTTAAATGTATAATATTTTTAAGTTGCATAAGCATCATTTAAGGTGATGTAAACCACCATGTTAATCTAAAATTTGAATCATTATGAAAACGTATCAAACAAATGAAATCAAGAACATTGCCCTCTTGGGCAGTTCTAGGTCTGGCAAAACTACCTTAGTCGAAGCAATGCTCTTTGAAAGTGGTCTGCTAAAGCGTAGAGGTACTGTAGAAGAAAACACTACTGCTAGTGATTATTTTCCAGTGGAGCATGAGTACGGTTATTCAGTATTTACTTCACTATTTGGTATAGAATGGAATAACAAAAAACTGAATGTTATTGATTGTCCAGGTGCAGATGATTTTATCGGGGGTGTAGTAACCGCATTGAATGTAACAGATACAGCAATTGTATTAATTAATGGACAGTATGGCGTTGAAGTAGGAACGCAAAACCACTTTAGATATACTGAAAAATTAAATAAGCCTGTTATATTTTTAGTTAATCAGCTCGATCATGAGAAATGTGATTATGATCAAATTTTAGAACAACTAAGTGATTCTTATGGAAGTAATGTTGTACCCGTACAATATCCTATAGAAACAGGGCCAAACTTCAATTCTATAATTGATGTTTTGGTTATGAAAAAATATACATGGGGTCCTGAAGGGGGTAAACCTACTATTGAAGATATTCCTGAGTCTGAGCTTGAAAAAGCCCAAGGATTAAATAAGGCTTTGATTGAAGCTGCTGCAGAGAATGATGAAGGTTTGATGGAGAAATACTTTGAACAAGATTCATTGTCTGAAGATGAAATGCGTGAAGGAATACGGAAAGGGTTAGTTGCAAGAGGAATATTCCCTGTTTTCTGTGTTTGTGCAGGAAAAGATATGGGCGTACGTCGCTTTATGGAATTCCTGACAAACGTAGTTCCGTTCGTTTCTGAGATGCCCAAAGTTGAAACAGTTGATGGTGAAGCTGTAGAACCTTGTGGTAAGGGTTCTGAATCTCTTTACTTCTTTAAAACTAGTGTAGAACCCCATATTGGTGAGGTATCCTATTTTAAAGTAATGAGTGGTACTGTTCATGAAGGCGATGAGCTTTTTAATGTAAAAAAAGGGTCGAAAGAACGTATGGCTCAGTTATATGTTGCCAATGGCGCAGAAAGAACTAAAGTCGATAGCTTTCAAGCTGGCGATATTGGAGCTACTGTTAAATTAAAAGATGTCCGCACTGGAGACACTTTAAATAGTAAAGATTGTCATTATAAATTTGACTTTATAAAATATCCAAGTCCTAAATACTCCCGAGCAATAAGTGCTGTAAATACAGGAGATACCGAAAAAATGATGGAGGCTATCTCTAGTATGCAAGAAGAAGATCCCACATGGGTTGTGATTCAGTCTAAAGAGTTACGCCAAATTGTAGTATATGGGCAAGGAGAATTTCATCTACGTACTTTAAAGTGGCGCTTAGAACACAATGATAAGATACCAGTTGAGTTTAGTGAGACTCGTATTCCTTATAGAGAAACTATTACTAAAACAGCAAAAGCAAATTATCGACACAAAAAGCAATCAGGAGGTGCGGGACAGTTTGGTGAAGTATCTTTAATTATAGAGCCTTATAAAGAAGGTAGTGAAATCCCTTCTATGTATAAACTAGACGGACAAGAAATTAAAATTAGTGTTCGTGGAGTCGAAGAAGTAAAATTAGATTGGGGAGGAAAACTAGTTGTGGTAAATAGTATCGTAGGTGGTGCTATTGATGCAAGGTTTATTCCCGCTATCCAAAAAGGGATAATGGAGAGAATGGAGCGTGGACCATTAACACGTTCTTATGCTAGAGATGTCCGTGTCATTATATATGATGGAAAAATGCACCCAGTCGATTCCAATGAAGTCTCCTTTATGTTAGCAGGTAGGCATGCCTTTAGTGAAGCTTTTCGTAATGCAGGTCCTAAAATATTGGAACCAATATATAAAGTAGAAGTATTTGTTCCTGCTAACTATATGGGTGATGTAATGAGTGATTTGCAAGGAAGAAGAGGTATAATTATGGGTATGAGTAGCGAAAAAGGATATGAAAAAATAGAGGCTATGGTTCCTCTAAAAGAAATGTCTTCCTATTCTACAGCACTTAGTTCCTTGACGGGTGGTAGGGCTTCTTTCATTATGAAATATGCTAATTACGAATTATTACCAGCTGATATTCAAGAAAAACTGATTAAAGAGTTTGAAACAAAACAGTCTAATGAGTAATCAAAATATACCTTTTAGTTAAAAATAGCCCTAATTGTTAATAGCGATTAGGGCTATTTAAATTCATATTTAGAATGAATACTCTAGTATAGAACTCGTTATTAAGTTAATTTTTTACTAAATTTGCAAACTAAAACGTACTTTACTTTGTTATATTCAAGAGAATAATGAATTAAAGCCATAAATAGGTCTTGACGTTAATAAATACACGTTAATATGCTAATTAACATAGAATGTTAATTAGGTTATGTTAAATTAAGGTTTTATGAAAAAATCAACAATCTGGATATTGGGCATAGTTATGGGCTTGTCTTTCCTCAGTTTAATCTATATGCAGGTTCGATATATAGAGGAGATGGTTCGCATGCGTAATGAACAGTTTGATGGATCGGTAAAAAGGAGTCTATATAGTGTTTCTAAGCATGCAGAATTAGCCGAGACGGAACGCTGGATATTAAAAGATATTTACGATTCAGAGCGAAGAGATTATATTGAATCGGCTGCAAGAGGGAATGATATAACAAGACAATCACAGCGCATCACAATAACAAGCCCTGATGGAAGTACCTTTTCTACCTTTGAAGTACAATCTATGACCAGAATAGATAGTGGAAATGTCAAGATAGATGTACCCAATAAGGTGAACGCTAAGTCAATCCCCCAAACATCACGTTCTTTGGCGGAAATGCTTAAAAATAGGTATATCTACCAAAGGGCCTCTGTAGATGAAGTTGTTAGGCAGTTATTGTATAAGGCTAGTGAAGAGAGTGTGGGCGATCGAATAGATTTCCAACAGCTCGATAACTATATAAAGTCGGAACTACTAAATAATGGAATTACTCTTCTCTATCATTTTAAAGTACTAGATAGAAGTGGAAATGAAATTTATAGATGTTCTGATTATGAAGATAAGGGAAGTGATAATTCATATACTCAACCTTTGTTTCCGAATGATCTCCCAGCTAAAATGAGCTTTATTAAAGTGCATTTCCCAGCTAAGCGAGATTATATTTATGATTCAGTAAACTTCGTGGTTCCTTCAATGGTATTTACGTCTGTTTTATTGATGACTTTTATATTTACGATCATTATTATTTTCCGTCAAAAGAAACTTACAGAGATGAAAAATGATTTTGTGAATAATATGACTCATGAGTTTAAAACTCCAATATCAACCATATCATTAGCAGCTCAAATGCTAAAAGACCCAGCAGTAGGAAAATCTCCAACTATGTTTAATCATATATCAGGGGTTATTAATGATGAAACAAAGCGATTGAGATTCCAAGTAGAAAAGGTGTTGCAGATGTCTATGTTTGATAGGCAAAAGGCTACCCTGAAAATGAAAGAGCTGGATGCTAATGATTTGATATCGGGTGTTGTGCATACTTTTGCTTTGAAGGTAGAGCAGAATAATGGAAAGATAGAATCTTTCTTAGATGCAGAACACGCTACGATTTTTGTTGATGAAATGCATATAACAAACGTTGTCTTTAACTTGATGGATAATGCTGTGAAGTATAAGAAACCCGAGAAAGAGTTGGTTTTGACAGTGCGTACATGGAATGCCTCTGATAAACTAATGATATCTATTGAAGATAACGGTATCGGTATAAAACGAGAGAATTTGAAGAAAGTCTTTGAGAAATTTTATCGCGTGCATACAGGTAATCTGCACGACGTTAAAGGCTTTGGTTTAGGTTTAGCCTATGTGAAAAAAATTATTGAAGATCATCACGGAACCATTAAGGTGGAAAGTGATATTGATGTAGGAACGAAATTTATTATAGCATTACCTTTATTAAAAAAATAATTGATATGGACGAAAAACTGCGTATTTTATTGTGTGAAGATGATGAGAATCTAGGCATGTTGTTAAGAGAATACTTACAAGCCAAAGGTTATGCCGCAGATCTTTTCCCTGATGGAGAAGAAGGTTACAAAGCATTCTTGAAAAATAAGTACGATCTGTGTGTATTTGATGTGATGATGCCTAAAAAGGACGGATTTACATTAGCACAAGAAGTTCGTGCTGTGAATGCAGAAATTCCTATTATCTTTTTAACAGCTAAGACTCTTAAGGATGATATCCTAGAAGGATTTAAGATTGGTGCTGATGATTATATCACCAAGCCATTTAGTATGGAAGAGCTTACATTCAGAATTGAAGCTATCCTTAGAAGAGTTAGAGGCAAAAAGAACAAGGAAAAGAATGTTTATAAGATTGGTAAATTTATATTTGATACCCAAAAGCAAGTGTTGACAATGGGTGAAGACCAAACCAAACTTACAACTAAAGAATCAGAATTGTTGAGTCTATTATGTGCTCATGCAAATGAAATTCTTCAAAGAGACTTTGCTCTTAAAACAATTTGGATTGATGATAATTATTTCAATGCTCGTAGTATGGATGTATATATCACTAAACTACGTAAACATTTGAAACCAGATCCAGAAGTTGAAATTATTAATATTCACGGAAAAGGTTATAAATTAATTACTCCTAGTGAAGAGTAACTTCTGATATACAAATTAAAAAAGCGAGTGTTATAACACTCGCTTTTTTAATTTCTTCTTAAACTATACTTGTTGTTGAATTAGTCAACAATCTTTTTATTGATAATAATATAAGCTATAAAACCAATAATGATTAAAGATATAGAACTACCAAGGATAGTATTGTTGTCTAGGTTGTGAGTTATTGCACTACCTACAAGAATACCTACACCAATAAGTATAATAAGTATTCCTAAGTTTTTTAATAAGCCTTTCATTTGCGTGTGATTTATGTAGATTATTTATATTCTATCACAAATTAAAGCATTATTATCTAATCCTAAAAATAATTGTTCATAAAACACTCTTATTTTTACTGTTATACACGGCTTCTTTTCAATTTTACGTTAGATGTCTTTTATTTCCGTTGTATTTCTGAAGATTTGCTTCATAACTACCTGACAGATTTCTAGTTCCTCTGCTGATATACCTTCCAAAGCTTCATTTAAAGTTTGAATAGTAATCTGATGTGCAGATTGCTCTAAATCTTTACCAGTTTTAGTCAAGTAAATAAGATTTGTCCTCCTATCTTGTTCTTGAGATATGCGAACTACTAAGTGTTGGCGCTCCATATTGTCGAGTAATCTCGTCATGCTGGGTTTGTCTTTGAACGTAGCATCGCATAAATCTTGCTGTTTGACACCGTCTTTCTCCCATAAATAAATGAGGACAGTCCACTGTTCGGGCGTAATATCTAGCCCGTTCTTCTTAAAATTTCTATAAAGCTTGCGATATATCGCAGCCGACACTTTGCCGTTTAATATGGCAAAGATTAGTCTAATGTCGAATTCAAATTGATCAGTCATCCTAAATATTTGTTTAAACAACTTATTACACAAAGATAAATTTCTTAACTTGGAAAACCTAGTTAAAAAAGGTAGAAATTTAATGAAACCTTTTGCGTGAGAAGTTATAATAACTATCTTTGCACCGCAATAAAAGATTTTTTATTAAATAATTTTTAAGTAAGTATGAATCAATACGAAACCGTTTTCATTTTAACTCCCGTTTTATCTGATGTTCAGATGAAGGAAGCGGTAGAGAAATTCAAAGATGTTCTTCAAGCTGAAGGTGCTGAGATCGTCAATGAAGAAAATTGGGGCCTAAAAAAATTGGCTTATCCTATCCAAAAAAAATCAACTGGTTTCTATCAGTTGTTAGAGTTTAACGCAGATCCTGCTGTTATCGAAAAATTGGAAGTAAGTTTCCGTCGTGACGAACGTGTTATCCGTTTCCTTACATTTAAGATGGACAAATACGCTGCAGAATACGCTGCTAAGAGAAGAAATATTAAATCATCTAAAAAGGAGGGTAAATAATTATGGCACAGAAAAGTCAATCAGAAATCAGATACTTAACTCCACCTTCAGTAGACGTTAAAAAGAAGAAATATTGCCGTTTCAAAAAGAATGGTATTAAGTACATCGATTACAAGGATCCTGAATTCTTGAAGAAATTCTTAAACGAGCAAGGTAAGATTCTTCCTCGTCGTATTACTGGTACTTCATTGAAGTTCCAACGCAGAGTTGCACAAGCAGTGAAGAGAGCGCGTCACTTAGCGTTACTCCCATACGTAACTGATATGATGAAATAATTAAGGAGGAAAATTAGTATGCAAGTAATTTTAAAAGAAGACGTTAATAACTTAGGATATAAAGGTGACATCATAGATGTTAAACCAGGTTACGCTCGTAACTTTTTAATCCCAACAGGTCAAGCTATAATCGCTACTCCTGCTGCGAAAAAAATGTTAGATGAAGAACTTAAGCAACGTGCGCACAAACTTGAAAAGATCAAGAATGATGCATTAGCACTAGCTGAAAGCCTTGAAGGTGTATCTTTGACTATTGCTACTAAAGTAAGTGCAACAGGTACAATCTTTGGTTCTGTAACTAACATTCAAATTGCAGAAGAACTAGAAAAACTAGGCAAACAAGTTGATAGAAAACTTATCGTAGTAAAAGACAGTGTAAAAGAAGTTGGTCACTACGTAGCTATCGCTAAATTACACAAGGAAGTTTCTGTTGAAATTCCTTTCGAAGTAGTTGCTGAATAATATAGTTTTCTACAAAGAGAAAAATAGAAAGAAGAGGAGTTCGCTCCTCTTTTTTTGTTTTCCTATTCTAACAGAAGATAAAGGGTTGTCTAATAGAGAGAACTCTTTTTTTTATTGATAGCTGATAGGGACAACTAGTAATATGATAAAAAAGCCTATCCAATTCATTTGAGGGCACTGAAAAAGTCTCCGTTTTAGATGGGTACTAACAAAAGAATAATCTGGTAAAAGAAAATATTTTCTTTTACCAGATTTTCTTTTAAAAGCTCACGGATTGTTTTTGGGACACAAAACAGTCTTTTATTTAGGCTATAATAGGTTCTATTTACGATAAAAAAGCACTACTCCTTAGTAAATCACATATTCAATTTGAGTATTCGCTTTAAATTCACAACGAAAATAGCCATCGCTCCTTGCATTTGCATATTTTTAATGCCATAGGAAGAGGCTCTGCCATATCCGTGTACATTTTTCAGTTCACTATTCTTAGCTTCAACTTTATATCTGTGTTTTGACTTCTCTCTAAAGTAATCTGATTCCTGAAAAGTCATTTGATCTCTGTGCTCATCAGATTTAATGGTTACAGCATAAGTTTTAGACTTTGCCCCAGGCTTATAACAACCATCTTTAAGAGCACAAGTTTTACATTTTTCAATATCAAAAAGGTATGTATAAGTTTGATTTTTACCACTGTTCTTTTTCCCTTGACGTGCTTTTCTAATAGCTAAGTGACCAGCTGGGCATACGAACATTCCTGCATCCTTATTGTAGTCAAACTTATCTTCTTGCTTCCTATGACCTTGAGTAATCCCTGGATTCAATTTGGCAACAACTTTTATACCATGTTCATTTGCTAATTTTAAATTTTCCTTTCCTGAATATGCGGTATCACCAATAATTGTGTTGACTTGAATTCCATTTTGCTTGCTTATCTTTAATAATTCTGGAAGCTGGGGACCATCTCCCTTTTCTGCTGAGGTGATGGTTGCTGCCGTAATAATTCGTTCTTCTGTTATGGCTATATGAGTTTTGAATCCAAAGAATGAGGAGTCAGAACTTTTATGACCTGTCCGTGCATCAGTATCTTTAGATAACGTATAATGATCTTTTGTGTCTTCAATTGCTTCTTTTAATAGATTGAGCTTCTCCTTAACCTTGGGCAATGAGCTCAATGCAAGATCTGATCCTATTTCCTTTTCAAGCTTATCACAATAATCAAGTTCACTTGATAAATCATTGTTTTCATTCTTTGGGGGTAAACTTCCTTGCTTTACTTGATTTACGGAATAAACGACCTTACGAACTTGTTTAGCTCGTTCTTTAAGAACATCTATTGGTGAGATTGGATTGGAGCGGGAAAGTGTATGGGTAGCGTCTACAATAATGGACTTAGATTGAATAATACCTTTTTCAATAGCTATGGAAACAGTCTTGCTTATCAATAAATTGAGTAGGTCTATATCTTTTAAACGAAGCTTCCTAAATTTAGTAAGCCAGCTGGGATTGATAACTTCATCCTCTGGAGTCATTTCTAGAAAGTATTTAAAGGACATATCATAACCAGAGCGTTCTACTACATCGACATCAGAGATATTATAGATAGTTTTGAGTAGTAAGTATTTGAACATACGGATGGGACTTTCCGCATTTCTACCATTATTATGGCAATACTTTTCGACTAGCTCATCATAAACAAAAGTAAAATCGATTAGCTCATTTATTTTACGAAGTAAATTGTCTTTAGGAATTACTAAATCGTACAAATCTGAATATGAGCTTAGCTGAAGTTTTTGTTGTTGTACTAACATATAAGTGCTTGAATATTACACTTAAAGATACAAAAAAACAGCAGATAACTGGTAATCAAACCAATGTATTTGCTATTTTTTTTAAGACTTAATTCATAAGGACTTTTTCAGTGCCCTCAACAGTTTTTGATAAGGCCTTTCTTGTATTCTGCCTATTCTTTTGACACCGATATGTCATCATTATGTCGGTGTCATCGTTTCATCATGTCGGTGTCATGATGAAATGATGACTCTATACAAAAGATGTATTTGGGTTGCCTTCAAGTGTGTATAACACTCTATTTTAAAGAAAAATAGCTT
>NZ_DYYK01000054.1:0-4062 GCF_020741705.1 Bacteroides coprosuis | reverse complement strand
CTTTTATTTCTTTTATAAGATGTGCGAGTTATTTGTAACCCGTAAAGAACGAATTGCAATCATCGAGAAAATATCTGCCGACTTGCCAGGAGAGGCTTTTAGTAATACTTACTTTAGTAATCACACCAAGTTTACAAAGAGTACAGCTTTACATATTGGCTGCCTATTGATCGGTATCGGTCTAGGTATTGCAATAGCTTGTGTTATTGATGTATCCATAACCAATTCTGTGTACGAAATGGATCATAGAGTGAAAGATGCTTTAAATATATTCTACCCTGCACTTTCTGCTTTGTTTGGAGGTATAGGATTGGTGATATCTTACTTTTTAGAAAAGAAATATCGAGCAAAAAAATAAGTATTTATTAGTTGTGTGTATAAGAGGTGTCTCTTAAGATGAGATTTTTTTATGAAAAAGAGCGAGCAGTAGTAATACATGCCCGCTCTTTTATTGTAATAACCTTTTTTAGGTTAAGAAAGAGACAAATTTAAATTATATAAGTATCTAACTTCTATGCAGTAGATATTGTTCATTTTTTATGAAGAAATCTTCTTTTTCAGCATAGAAAGGAATAAACATATTGTCAAATATAAAAGTTCTATTGAATAAACCCAATTATTAAGAAGATAATGTTGATCTAAACTAATTTCATTGCTCTTATATGAAAGTAATTTGCTTGAAACTGACTGCTATTTATAAGTATGTTTGTATAAGTATGTCAGTTGGCCTCTTTATAAGATAGTTGTATATGAAATTAGTCTAAGGTAGCTCAAGTTGAAAAGAATCGGGTAGTTTATTCAGGCTCATTAATCCACTTACCAAAATATAGTATTCGGGCAGACTGCCATCTGTACTCCATTTCAATTCGAGCCCTAGGAGCTGAGAAGTGGTTTTCCCTATGTCAAACCCAAAAGCTTCCAGCGAAGGGCGTATTAAGTTGGGAAATCTACAAGGTTGGTTGTCTTTGCGTGTACAAGATTCTTCTGGACATAAGTGGCACGAGCCCGCATAATAACTTCTAGTGCCTGCAAACTCTTTCTCTAGTCGCAATAACTCTTGGTCTATCAAGGCTCTAACCTCGAACATCACGTCGCTTCCTGCCTTTTTAGTTTTCTCCATTGTCTGGTTTTGATCTCTAAACTCTTTGGTGAAACAAACCTGTGTTCCTATAATATAAGTGTAAGGATATGTGTTGATTAGTGGCAGGGGATCATAACTAAAGGGAGGGCAAGCCCAACTTTTGGTGTATCTATGGCATTGCTTACAGAACTCTATAAACTTTTCGGGTTGGCTGTACTCTTGTAGATATTGTGAAGTAGGTATAAAAGTGACTGTGTTTTTCAGCGTGTATTTCATGATATTCAGTAGATTAAAACGTATCCTATCTTATAATTTAGATTAAAGCTACAAATTAAAATGCGTACGAAGATCTATTTCAAGAGAGAGAATGAGAATAAAAAAGTTGGAATAGGAATTATTAAGAAGATTTTGCAGCTTTAAACGTTAAATCTGATACCAATTTGTGTAATAAATAAGAAAATATAAGGCTTAATAATAAAAAAAAGTGTTATCTTGCATTACATAAGATAGAAACCTAATTAAAACCTTAACTATACATAATGAATATCCATGTGGGATATTTAGAATTTTGATTAAACCTTAACTATGAAAAGATCTATATGTTAATTCTCTGATAAGCTCTAATCTTTCACAAATGCTACTGGATAGAGTAGATAACTTTCTTTTTTAAAGAGCTTTCATTCCATGTCTTTTGGGCATCCATAGATTTTCTAGGTAAAAGGCTTCTCAGGCATTAAGAAATCCTTAGAACAAAATTCACTTGTATTTATACATGTTGTATTTTTTAGTGTCTAATAAAGTTACTAGTTGATTTAATAAAAATGATGTATTTAGTGTTAGTTTATAGTTGTCGCTAGATAATGATTTGATAAAGGTAATATAGCGATCGAGTTCAAATGATACGACAAATACCATAATAGTTCATAATAAAATAGTGTGTGATTGATAGTTAGTTTTTTCATTGATTTATTTTTTAGTATCATTTGCGATAAGGCACTCTAAGTGATTAGGGTGCCTTATTGAGTTTTATAGACTGAGCCATTTGCCTTTCTATTTACTTGAATAAGTTAAGGATGAATGCGCTTTGCCAGATATAAAACAAAAGAGTATGGTTCGTGAGAACCATACTCTTTCCTTAATATCCTAATGGGAGAAGATTATTTAGATTAAGCTATCTAATAAATCTTTCACGCTTTGTCTCTTTCCTGAGTAGCCATTTTGTCCACACCACAAAGAGATGAATTGTGGATTTTGATTCTTCCTAGCTGATTTGCGAATAGACTTAGTTAGGCTATTTTGTATCGGGTAGGGAAGGATGGCATTTTCGGGCTGACTCTCTATCAGAGTAATAAACTCATTGCGAATCCCTCTCGCATATTTGCCAGAGAATGCTTTAGTCAGCACTGTATTATCTTGTTTCTCTTGAATTATGCTCTCCTTATAAGCCTCTGTAGCACCACTTTCATCGGTCAGTAGAAAGGCAGTACCCATTTGTACAGCTATAGCTCCAAGCTCCCTTGCTTTCTGAATATCTGGCTTGGTCATAATTCCGCCCGCAGCTATTACAGGAATGGCAACAGCCTTTACCACTTGAGGCAGTAAGGTTGTCAAAGGTATTTGTTGCATGGGTTCTAAGAATCCCCCTCTATGTCCACCTGCTTCAATACCTTGTGCAATAACGATATCTATTCCCGCTTTTTCTATTGCTAGTGCTTCCTCTACGCTTGTTGCAGTTGCCATAGTCAATATGTCATTGTCCTTCAAGCGCTGTATGACCTCCTTGCTTGGAATACCAAAGACAAAAGAGCAAATAGGTACTCGTAATTCAATCAGTTTATCTATTTGCTGATTGAATCTTTTCAAGTCTTTCTCGGGATTATTGGAGGGCAACTGAGGTGTCAGTTCAAACTTTTTGTAGATAGGGTCTAGCGCTTTGATTGCAATTTGCACTGCGTCAGGATCTACAATGTACTTTTCGGGTACAAAAAGATTAACCATAAAGGGCTTATGGGTTAAAGACTGAATCTCTTTAATGTCTTCCTCCATTTGAGGAGTTTTGATATAGCCAGCGGCATAAGAACCTAGTGCACCTAAGTTACTTATCTTGCTTACCAGTTGTGGAGTAGTAATGCCTCCAGCCATTGGAGCTTGAATGATGGGGATTTGTAAATTTAAGTGCTTCATACACTTTTATATTTAATCTGAATTTTATAGTCTAACAATTAAATACAAAAATACGTATTTTGATTGATATTTTGAAGTCATTTGCGTTAAAATAGTATCATTTAGATATTAGAGCTCTTTCTATTATTTGCTTTGTATTGAATATCAATAGTTTATAGATAGTATTTAAGAGTTTGTAAAAAGAATAAACAATGTTAATCCAGAAAATATACAATCTATGTAAGAGTTGTGTTCTCTCATAAAAGCCTACTGACTACATTCTATAAGCTAAAAAGGGTGTTTTGCTTACAGTTCGTAACTTGATATAAAATCCCCCTATCAACTATGAATCAGATACGTTCATTGACAAAAAGAAACTTGGTATATGGGGATTAAGATAGGGGTTGGGCATAAAAAAAGAGCGTATAAAACGCTCTTTTGTAGATAAATAAAAACTTGTAATATGAATATAGTTCAAACTAATTATAAAACGTATTTTAAAATCTATGTAGTTAGCAATGCCTATACATAGGCTTATTTTCTAATTCTAACAGTTGCTTTTTGCATTTTGCTTCTGGTAAGAAGTACTGTACTAGCTACTGCGATGAGAGATAAAATTAATATTTGCATAGTTATTATTTGTTAAGTTAAAATTTAGCTTGCTGGTAGAAATCCATTATTCTACTAGCGTATTCCACTCGGGATGTGCTTTTATATACTCTTGTGCAACAGGACACATTGGAAAAACAACATGTTCTTTGCGCTTTATTTCTTGTAGAGATTCCTCCATTAGAACAGGGATTACTTCATCACTCTCT
>NZ_DYYK01000053.1:0-2765 GCF_020741705.1 Bacteroides coprosuis | reverse complement strand
AAACTGTAAATTTCAAAGATTTTGTCATTGCTAATTATCAGAAAGTAAAAACAGTTGAAGAGCTATCAATTCTTTATGGCTGTTCACTAAGATCATTCAACAGAAAATTCAAAGAACATTTTGATGACTCTCCATACAACTGGATACTAAGACAAAGAGCTAAACACGTAAAGGCTCAGTTATTAACTCCAGGCATTGAGTTTGCTGAAATTATTAAAGAATTTAAATTCTCGTCAGCATCTCACTTCTCTACCTATTGTAAAAAACAATTTGGAGTTACTCCGAGAGAAATTAGAAAGACAGTACAGTAAAATCTACTTTACAACTAAAACTAAAAGGCATGACATCTATAGCATCATGCCTTTTTTGTATTTTAACTTTCAATTGAACCAGATAATAAATTTAGAATTTAGGAGAAAATTCTCTATCTTGCATAGAAATTAGGCTATCTCATCCTAACTAAAAACAGACTTCTAAAAGACGTTGAAAACAAGTATGAATACAAGCTCTACCTATAATGTTGTTATATTTTTAAATAGCACATTTTATACCAATAGCTTAGATCAAATTATCGAACCTCTTATTTCGAATCAATCTGCTATTGTGTATCTCTTTAATATTCACAATCAAGAGAAATTAGATTTAACACACTGGGAAAAGAAGAATAATAATATTAAAGTAGAAGAAATCACTTCCCAGTTTGTACCTCCAACCCTAACTGAAGAAACATTAGTCATTGATGCATTATTCGGTTTTGAATTACAACACCCTCTATCTGGAGGATTTGCTGCTGTTGCAAGATTAATCAATAGTTCAAAATCTACAGTTGTATCGATTGGGGCTCCGTCAGGGTTATTACCCGAAGATAATACGACCAATAATTTAAATCATATTATCAAAGCCAATTATACTATACTTACTGAGGAACCACCTTTAGCTTGTTACTTTGACGAAAATCAGCCGTTTTTAGGGCAGTGGAACATCTTACCTATTAATCCTAAAAAAGAAGAAGATCTTGTACCCTTTACTTCTGAAGAAGAAGTTATAGACATCATAAAACCAAGAAGAAGATTCTCTCATAAAGGTTCTTATGGACATGGATTATTGGTAGCTGGCTCACTAGGTATGGCAGGTGCCTGTAGTATGGCTGCAAGTGCCTCTTTAAAATCGGGAATTGGACTTTTAACAATACATACCCCTTTGTGCAACAGAGCTATTCACCAGGTAAGCACACCTGAAGCAATGGTAGATTGCGACACAAATGAAATATGCTTTTCTCAATTATTAGATACAACAGGATACAAAGCAGTAGCCGTTGGTCCAGGCTTAGGTCTTGCAGAAGAAAGTGCAACAGCACTTCAACACCTTATTTTACAATGTGAAGAGTTAGGTACTCCACTCATTATTGATGCTGATGGACTAAATATTCTAGCAAATTATCCCCATCTTTATAGAAATATTAAAGGAGCTATACTTACGCCTCATCCCGTTGAAATAGAAAGGCTAATTGGAAAATGTAATAACTCATACATTCGCTTGAATAGAGCAATAGAATTTGCTAAAAAGTTTGAAGTATTTATTATATTAAAAGATGCTTATTCCTTTGTGATTTGTCCTGACGGCAGTTATCAATTAAATCCAACAGGTAATGAGGGGATGGCAACAGGTGGTAGTGGAGATGTGCTAACTGGCATATTGTTAGCTTTAAGAGCACAGGGTTATAGTCAAGAAGAATGTATTAAGCTTGGTACTTATATTCATGGAAAAGCTGGAGATCTAGCTGCACTTGAAGTTGGGAAAATAGGTATGACAGCTCAAGACATAATTAAATATTTACCCAAAGCTTGGAAAGAGCTATCTGAAACTGCTCTAAAATATAATGGCTTTAATTTATTTAGTAACTCGACAAACTAAGCAACTTTATTAATGTTGTAATAATAAGACTTTAAAAACAGATTATTATGCTAAAGAGAATAGTATTCATAAGTTCACTAGTATTAGCTTCAACTACATCTTTCTCTCAAACAAGAGTAACAGCTGGAGTAATGCAAGGTAAGGAGTATGGCGTTACATACACTTTGCCAAAAACAAAAATACAACTCACTCTAGAGACTAACCGTAACCAATATATACCTGGAGAATTTGCAAAATATGCTAGTAGCTACTTGCACCTAGAAGGAGTACAACTCGAACCGAGTATTTCTTGGTCTATAGATAAAGTAAGAATATCATCTATTGGTGTTCCTGATGCAGACAAAGTTTTCTTTGTTAGAATGCGTGATAAAACAGTAGCTCCACTCTTAGAACTGACTCAAGATGGCATAATAAAGACTATAAACGTTCCTTTTGGAAAGGATCATAGCGTAGCAGCTACGCCATTAGAACCTTCAAAAAAGATGCCTAACCCTAGAGATTTTTTCACTGAAGAGATTTTAATGGCTAATTCTACGGCAAAAATGGCAGAACTAGTAGCTAAAGAAATCTACTCCATACGTGAAAGTAGAAATAGCCTTTTAAGAGGTGAAGCTGAAAACACTCCTCAAGATGGAAAGCAACTAAAGCTTATGCTCGACAATCTTGAAGAACAAGAGGCTGCCTTAACATCTCTATTTAGAGGACAAACCATTACAACATCACAAGAATTTGCTGTTGCAATAGAACCAACAAAAGAATTTACAGACTCTATTATCTGTAGATTTTCATCTAGACTAGGAGTGGTTGAAAGTGATAATTTAGCAGGAGATCCTATTTCTGTATCTCTAAAG
>NZ_DYYK01000052.1:0-48368 GCF_020741705.1 Bacteroides coprosuis | reverse complement strand
TGTCTCGTCCTAATATAGCGTTACAACAAAAAGATGAATAGAATGAAAGAATCAAAAAGTCAGTATGTTAAACGCACGCAAAAGGATTATACTTTATCCTTTAAATTGGAAGTAGTCGGTCAAGTAGAACGAGGAGAGCTCTCCTTAAGTGAGGCTCGCTTAAAATATGGAATCCAAGGACATAATACTATTCGTGTTTGGTTACAAAAATATGGTAACTTTGACTGGGAAAATCAATGCCCCAATAATATGACAAAGAGTAAAACTCAAACGATATTAGAATTAGAGCAAAAAATTAAGCTCCTAGAGAAGCAGAATGCAACTTTAGAACATAGAGCAGAGCAGTCAGATCGGAAAGCTGCCATATTTGACATGATGATTGATATGGCTGAACAAGAATATAATATCTCTGTAAGAAAAAACTCCTTACCCGGGTTGTCGACCACTATAGTGAAAAAGAAGAAATGAGCATTAGCTCAACCTGTAAACTTCTCGGGTATGATAGACAGGTTTATTATCGATCTAAAAAATCCTTTAAACAAAAACGACTAAGAGCATCAAAAGTGATTAATTTAGTCCAAGGTGTGCGCCAGATAATGCCACGTATAGGCACTCGTAAGCTGTATTTCCTGCTTCAAGAACCATTAAATAGACTTGGAGTAGGACGTGATAAGTTATTCTCTATACTTGCAGCTAATCATATGCTCATTAATCCTGAAAAGAATTATAAAACAACCACTAACTCACATCATCGTTTTAGAAAATACAAAAATCTTATAGAACTGCTAGACATCAATCGTCCAGAACAAGTCTGGGTCTCTGATATTACATATATTGGAGGTCGGGGTAACTATTATTTAAGTTTAATAACAGACGCTTATTCAAAGAAAATTATGGGATATAACCTATCTACTAGCTTGGCCACAGCAGGAAGTTTAAAGGCTTTAAATATGGCTAATAGAAATAGAATCTATAAAGAAAAAGAGTTGATACATCACTCCGATAGGGGTATACAGTATTGTAGTAATGAATATCAAAAGAGACTAAGACAAATGAAAATAACACCCAGTATGACTGAAAGTTATGATCCCTATGCTAATGCAATTGCTGAAAGAGTCAATGGTATATTAAAACAAGAATTTCTTTTAGAGAAATATAAGGTTGATTTAAAAACAATGAAAATTTTGGTCAAACAAGCTATTGAGATATATAATACACAAAGACCACATTACTCCTGTAATATGAAAACCCCACAAGAAATGCACCTACAACAAGAGATTAAAATAAAAAAGTATAAAAAACAAAATCCAGCTGTAGAAGAATCTCTACAACTGGATTAATGATTTATATTTGTGTAATAAACTGTATCGTTTATTTAGGACGAGACAGTATATATTTGGTTATTTAACCTCTTTATAGTCTGTTACAGTCTTTTTGTTAGCCATAATTCTATCATACTCTTCCTTAGAACCTACAATTATTTTTTGGAATTCACGTTGACCAGAACCAGCAGGTATTAAGTGACCACAAATCACATTTTCTTTCATACCTTCTAATTTATCAACTTTACCATTAATTGCAGCTTCGTTAAGAACTTTAGTAGTTTCCTGGAAGGAAGCAGCAGACATAAAGCTCTTAGTTTGAAGAGCAGCACGCGTAATACCCTGAAGAATCTGAGTAGACGTTGCAGGAACTGCATCACGAACCACTACAATCTTCATATCTCGACGTTTTAGTTTAGAATTTTCATCACGTAGTCTTCGAGCAGTAACAATCTGACCTTTTTTCAAAGTTTCAGAATCACCTGCGTCTATAACCACTTTTTTACCCCAAATACGATCGTTCTCTTCCATGAAATCAATTTTATCAACAATTTCTTTTTCTAGGAAGTGAGTATCACCGGCTTCATCAATCTGAACCTTACGCATCATCTGACGTACAATAATCTCAAAGTGCTTATCATTAATCTTCACACCCTGAAGACGGTAAACATCTTGTACTTCATTTACAATATACTCTTGTACCGCTGTAGGTCCTTTAATAGCAAGAATATCTGAAGGAGTTGTTGCACCATCTGAAAGAGGTGTACCAGCACGAACATAGTCATTTTCTTGAACTAGAATTTGACGGGATAATGGTACAAGATATTTTCTTACCTCACCAGTTTTAGTGGTAACAATAACCTCACGATTACCACGTTTAATCTTACCCATTGAAATCTGACCATCAATTTCAGATACAACAGCAGGATTAGATGGGTTACGTGCTTCAAATAATTCAGTGACACGGGGAAGACCCCCTGTAATATCCCCTGCCTTACCAACAGCTCTAGGTATTTTAACGATAATTTCTCCAGCCTTGACATTAGCATTGTCTTCAACAACAATATGTCCTCCTACAGGCAAGTTATACGTTCTAAGAATATCTCCTGACTCATTAACAATATGTGCAGAAGGAATCTTAGTCTTATCTTTAGTTTCAATGATAATTACTTCACGAAGACCAGTAGCTTCATCAGATTCTATCTTATAAGTAACTCCTTCAACCATGTCTTCAAACTTAATCTTACCAGCAGATTCAGTAATAATAACAGCATTGAATGGGTCCCATTTAGCAATCAAAGCACCTTTTTCTACAACTTCATTATCTCCAGAAAATAATAGAGAACCATAAGGCACGTTATGAGTAGAAAGAACAATTCCAGTATTTACATCTACGAAACGAACTTCAGCAAGACGTCCAACAACAACTTTACTTGCTTCTCCTGTTTCAGTAATAATATCAACAGTACGTAATTCTTCAAACTCTAGACGAGATTTATTCTTAGCCTTTATTGTTGCGTTAGCAGCAATATTAGCGGCAGTACCCCCAGCGTGGAAAGTACGAAGTGTAAGCTGAGTACCAGGCTCACCAATAGATTGAGCTGCAACTACACCGACAGCTTCACCTCTTTGAACCATACGGTTTGTAGCTAAGTTACGTCCATAACATTTAGCACAAACACCTTTTTTAGATTCACAAGTTAATACTGAGCGAATTTCAACTATTTCAATTGGAGAATCCTCTATAATCTGAGCTATCTCTTCAGTAATTTCATCACCTGATGCAACGATTAATTCTCCTGTTGTTGGATGAATTACATCATGTACAGAAACACGACCAAGAATTCTTTCAAATAGAGTAGCAATAACCTCATCGTTATTCTTCAATGCTGTACATTCAAGACCACGTAAAGTACCGCAATCTTCTTCATTAATAATCACATCATGAGATACATCAACAAGACGACGGGTTAGATAACCAGCATCGGCTGTCTTAAGTGCAGTATCCGCAAGCCCCTTACGAGCACCGTGAGTAGAAATAAAGTACTCAAGAACAGAAAGACCTTCTTTAAAGTTAGAAAGAATAGGGTTTTCAATAATTTGACCACCTTCTGCCCCAGCTTTTTGAGGTTTAGCCATCAAACCACGCATACCAGATAGCTGACGAATCTGCTCTCTAGAACCACGGGCACCAGAATCAAGCATCATATATACTGCATTGAAACCTTGGTCATCAGATGAAATCGTTTTCATCAAGATGTTTGATAACTCAGAGTTAACATGTGTCCAAATATCAATAACCTGATTATAACGTTCATTATTAGTAATGAAACCCATGTTATAGTTATTAATAACTTGCTCTACTTCTTCATAACCTTTTTTGATAAGTTCTTCTTTTTCGATAGGAATGATAATATCATCCAAGTTAAAAGAAAGACCACCTTTAAAAGCCATCTTATATCCTAAATTCTTAATACCATCTAGGAAGTCAGCTGTACGAGATACACCACAAGTTTTAATTACTCGACCAATGATATCACGAAGTGATTTCTTAGAAATAACAGTATTAATATAACCAACTTCTTCAGGAACAATTTCGTTTACAATAACACGTCCAACCGAAGTCTCACGCATTGTAGGAACGATATTTCCATCTTCATTTAAGTCAGGAACAACAACTTTAATAGGAGCATGAATATCTACACGACCTTCATTATAAGCAATAGTTGCTTCTTCTGCACCGTAGAATATTAATCCTTCTCCTTTAGTACCTGTACGAAGTTTTGTAATGTAATATAAACCTAAGACCATATCCTGAGAAGGAACAGTAATAGGAGCACCATTTGCAGGATTTAATATATTATGCGAAGCCAACATCAATAATTGAGCTTCTAATATTGCTTCGTTGCTTAAGGGTAAGTGAACAGCCATCTGGTCACCATCAAAGTCGGCGTTAAACGCAGTACATGCCAATGGATGCAACTGAATAGCCTTACCTTCAATCATCTTTGGTTGGAATGCTTGTATACCTAAACGGTGAAGTGTCGGAGCACGGTTTAATAGAACTGGATGACCTTTCATCACGTATTCAAGAATATCCCAGATAACAGGCTCTCTTCTATCAACAATCTTCTTCGCTGATTTTACCGTTTTAACAATACCACGTTCAATCAGTTTACGAATAATAAATGGCTTAAATAATTCAGCAGCCATTAGTTTTGGAAGACCACATTCATGCATTCTCAATTCTGGGCCTACAACAATAACTGAACGTGCAGAATAGTCTACACGCTTACCTAGTAAGTTCTGACGGAAACGACCTTGCTTACCTTTCAAACTATCTGAAAGAGATTTTAAAGGACGATTAGCATCTGTCTTAACAGCACTTGACTTACGAGAGTTATCAAATAGAGAGTCAACAGACTCTTGAAGCATACGTTTCTCATTACGCAAAATAACTTCTGGAGCCTTAATTTCAATTAAACGCTTTAGACGATTATTACGTATGATAACACGACGATATAAATCATTCAAGTCTGAAGTAGCAAAACGACCACCATCTAGTGGAACAAGAGGACGTAATTCTGGTGGTATTACAGGTACCACTCGCATAATCATCCATTCTGGTTTATTTCTACCACGAGATGCACGGAAAGATTCAACTACTTGAAGACGCTTTAATGCCTCATTTTTTCTTTGCTGAGATGTATCATTAGAAGCTTTATCTCTTAATTCATAAGATAATGCATCCAAATCTAAACGAGCTAATAACTCATACACAGCTTCAGCACCCATCTTAGCTATAAACTTATTAGGGTCTGAGTCATCAAGATATTGATTATCCTTTGGAAGAGTCTCTAATATATCTAAATACTCATCCTCGGTAATTAAGTCATATTCCTTAAGTTCGTCACTTGCTTTAATTCCAGCTTGGATAACAACGTAACGCTCATAATATATGATAGAGTCAAGCTTCTTAGTAGGTAATCCTAATAGATAACCTATTTTATTTGGCAATGAACGGAAATACCAGATATGAGCTACAGGCACAACTAAGTGAATGTGTCCCATACGTTCACGACGAACCTTCTTCTCTGTTACTTCAACACCACAGCGATCACAAACGATACCCTTATAGCGAATACGTTTATATTTACCACAATGACATTCATAGTCCTTTATAGGACCAAAAATTCGTTCACAGAATAAACCATCTCTTTCGGGTTTATAAGTACGATAATTGATGGTTTCAGGCTTTAAAACTTCACCACTCGAATTTTCAAGGATCTCTTCTGGAGAAGCCAATCCAATTGAGATTTTCGAGAAATTATTCTTTACTTTATTCTCTTTTCTAAAAGCCATATGATAATAATATTGAAAGTTTTTGAACTAGATAATGAAGGGAGGTTTAAAAACCTCCTTTCGAATGCTTATTAATTACTCAAGATGTATACTTAAACCTAAACCTCTTAATTCGTGTAGTAATACGTTTAGAGATTCTGGGATACCTGGTTCTGGCATTTGATCACCCTTAACAATAGCTTCATAAGCTTTAGATCTACCAATCACATCATCAGATTTGATTGTAAGAATCTCTTGTAGGATATGAGCAGCACCAAAGGCTTCAAGAGCCCAAACCTCCATCTCTCCAAAACGTTGACCACCAAATTGAGCTTTACCACCAAGTGGCTGTTGAGTAATAAGTGAGTATGGTCCAATAGAACGCGCGTGCATTTTATCTTCAACCATGTGACCTAACTTAAGCATGTAAGTAACACCTACTGTTGCAGGTTGGTCAAAACGCTCACCTGTTCCACCATCATATAGGTATGTTTTACCATAACGAGGCAAACCAGCTTTATCAGTCCATTCACTAATATCTTCTAAAGTTGCACCATCGAAAATAGGAGTAGCAAACTTCATTCCTAATTTCTTACCTGCAGAACCTAATACAGCTTCGAAAATCTGTCCAAGGTTCATACGGGAAGGCACACCAAGAGGGTTAAGAACGATATCAACAGGAGTACCATCAGATAAGAAAGGCATATCTTCATCACGAACGATTCGAGACACAATACCTTTGTTACCATGACGACCTGCCATTTTATCTCCAACACCTATTTTACGTTTTTTTGCAATGCTAACTTTCGCCATTTGAATGATACCAGCAGGTAATTCATCACCTATAGTAATAGCAAACTTGCGACGTTTAAGCTCTGCATCAAGTTCTTTATACTTCTTTAAGTAGTTAAGAATAAGATCTCTAATCAGCTTATTAGCATGCTCATCTTCTGTCCAGTTACTTAATTCTACACCTTCGAAATCAAGACTTGCAAAATCAGCAGCTGTAAAATGCGCTCCCTTAGAAATAATCTCAACACCCAAGAAATCTTTCACCCCAGCTGATATCTGATTATCAGTTAAAGAAATCAACTTCTTTACAAGAATACTTCTAATTTCATCAAATTGTTCTTGGAACTCTTCATCTATTTTAGCAACAATAGCCTTGTCAGCTTTCTTAGAGCTACGACTCTTCATTACTCGTGAGAATAACTTCTTATCAATAACAACACCGCTTAGCGATGGAGAAGCTTTCAATGAAGCATCTTTTACATCACCTGCTTTATCACCAAAAATAGCACGTAAAAGTTTTTCTTCAGGAGAAGGATCTGATTCACCTTTAGGTGTAATCTTACCAATCATTATATCTCCTGGTTTAATGCGAGCACCAACGCGAACTATACCATTTTCATCTAAGTCTTTTGTAGCCTCTTCTGAAACATTTGGTATATCCGAAGTCAATTCTTCCATTCCACGTTTGGTTTCACGAACTTCAAGAGTATATTCTTCAACATGAACTGATGTTAAAACATCCTCTCTTACGATACGTTCACTCAACACAATCGCATCTTCATAGTTATATCCCTTCCAAGGCATATAAGCTACAACAAGGTTTTTACCTAAAGCTAGCTCTCCATCCTCTGTTGAATAGCCTTCTGTTAAAACTTCACCTTTAACGACTCTCTTTCCTACTTCACAAATAGGACGAAGGTCAATGGTCATACTTTGGTTAGTCTTTAAGAACTTAGGTAAGTTATATTTTTTAAGTGCAGGCTCAAAGCTTACAAATTCCTCCTCTTCAGTACGATCATAGAGAATATGAATTTCTGTTGCATCTACGAATTCAACAATACCATCTCCTTCCGCAGCAATCTGCGTTCTAGAATCAGTAACTAATTGTCTTTCGATACCTGTACCCACTATAGGAGCTTCACTCTTTATAAGAGGAACAGCTTGACGCATCATGTTAGATCCCATCAATGCACGGTTAGCATCATCATTCTCTAAGAATGGGATTAAAGATGCAGCGATAGATGCTATCTGCTGAGGAGCAACGTCCATTAAATCAACTTCATTAGGCTCAACTACAGGGTAGTCAGCTTCAAGACGAGCTTTAACTCTATCATTAACAAAAACACCATCATCATTAAGAGGTGCATTTCCTTGTGCAATAATTTTATTTTCTTCTTCCTCAGCTGTTAGGAATACAACTCCATTGTCTGTAACATCAACTACACCTTTTGCTACTTTACGATAAGGAGTTTCTATGAAACCTAAATCGTTGATTTTCGCATAAACACATAAAGATGATATTAGTCCAATATTAGGCCCCTCTGGAGTTTCAATCGGACATAATCGGCCATAGTGAGTGTAGTGAACGTCACGAACCTCGAAACCTGCACGCTCACGCGACAAACCACCTGGTCCTAAAGCAGACATACGGCGTTTGTGAGTAATCTCAGATAATGGATTTGTTTGATCCATAAATTGAGATAAAGCATTAGTTCCAAAGAAAGAATTGATAACTGAAGATATTGTCTTAGCATTAATCAAATCCACAGGAGTGAACACTTCGTTGTCACGAACATTCATCCTTTCACGAATTGTACGTGCCATACGAGCAAGACCAATAGAGAACTGATTAGATAATTGTTCTCCCACAGTTCTTACACGACGATTACTCAAGTGATCAATATCATCAACAATCGTTTTTGAGTTAATCAACTCAATTAGATATTTAATGATTTCAATAATATCCTCTTTTGTTAATACCTTCACGTCCATATCAGTCGATAAATTCAATTTTTTATTGATTCTATATCGACCAACAGTTCCTAAATCATAACGTTTTTCAGAGAAGAACAAGTTATTGATTACCTCTCTTGCACTAGCTTCATCTGCAGGGTCAGCATTACGCAATTGACGGTAAATATATAAAACAGCTTCTTTTTCAGAATTACTAGGATCTTTTTGAAGTGTATTATATATAATAGAGTAGTCAGATTGATGAGCATCTTCTTTATGCAGAAGAATAGTTGCAACACCAGACTCTAAAATTAAATCAACATGTTCTTGTTCAATAATAGTTTCTCTATCAATAATAACTTCGTTACGTTCGATAGAAACAACTTCTCCGGTATCTTCATCTACAAAGTCTTCAATCCATGATTTTAAAACACGTGCAGCAAGTTTTCGACCAATAGTCTTTTTAAGATTGGTCTTATTTACTTTAACTTCTTCTGCAAGATTAAAGATTTCTAAAATGTCTTTATCGGTTTCGAAACCGATAGCTCGTAACAATGTAGTTACGGGTAATTTCTTTTTTCTATCAATATATGCGAACATCACATTATTGATATCAGTAGCAAACTCAATCCATGATCCCTTAAATGGAATAATACGAGCAGAGTATAACTTTGTACCATTAGCGTGAACGCTCTGACCAAAGAATACTCCTGGAGATCTATGAAGTTGAGAGACGATAACCCTTTCAGCTCCATTTATAACGAAAGTTGCCTTGTCAGTCATATATGGAATTGGACCAAGGAATACGTCTTGAATCACTGTATCAAAATCCTCATGCTCTGGATCAGTACAGTACAACTTTAGTTTAGCCTTTAAAGGTACACTATAAGTCAAACCGCGCTCGATACACTCATCAATAGAATAACGAGGTGGATCAATGTAGTAGTCTAAGAACTCAAGAACGAAGTTGTTTCTTGTATCTGTAATTGGAAAGTTTTCAGCGAAAACTTTGTACAAGCCCTCATTCTTTCTCTTTTCTGGAGCTGTATCTAGCTGTAAGAAGTCATGGAATGACTTTAGTTGCACATCTAAGAAATCTGGATACTTAAGAGGTTTCTTAATTGAGGCAAAATTAATTCTATTATTTACAGTATTTGAAGACATCGATTATTGAATTTGAAGAACTTAATGTTAAATATATACACAAAAAGGTTAAGAACCCTAAAAATAGGGTTCTTAACCGCAGTTACCTGATAAACAGGAAAATCTTATTTAAGTTCAACTTCAGCTCCAGCTTCTTCTAATGCTTTTTTCAATGATTCTGCTTCGTCTTTAGCTAAACCTTCTTTAACTGTGCTAGGAGCATTGTCAACTAGGTCTTTTGCTTCTTTTAGACCTAAACCACATGCTTCTTTAACTGCTTTTACAACTTTCAATTTAGCTGAGCCAGCGCTCTTTACTACTACGTCGAAAGATGTTTTTTCTTCAACAGCTTCACCAGCAGCAGCTGGTCCAGCAACAGCAACAGCTGCAGCTGCAGGTTCGATTCCGTATTCTTCCTTTAGGATTGTTGCAAGTTCATTAACTTCTTTCACTGATAAGTTAACTAGTTCTTCTGCAAAAGCTTTCAAATCTGCCATTTTTGTATTTTTTTAATTGTTTATTTACTTTTTATTGATTCAGTTTTTATCTTTCACCTAGAGTTTTTAGAACTCCGTGAAGGGTGTCTCCACCAGATTTAAGAGCTGAGATAACATTTTTCGCTGGAGATTGTAGCAATGCAACAATATCAGCAATAACCTCATCCTTACTCTTGATGCTTATAAGAGCTTCAAGGTTTTCAGCACCGATGTAGAAGCTTTCTTCTGCATAAGCAGCCTTTAAGCCAGGAATACCATTTTTAGCTTTATCTTTAATTAGCTTAGCAGGAGCACTAGCAACATTTGATAACATAATTGCAGTAGTACCTTTAAGCGAAGTAAATACTGGAGAGTAATCTACTCCTTCAATACTTTCAAAAGCTTTTACTAAAAGTGAATTCTTAGCTACGATCAATTTAACTTCAGCTTTAAAACAAGCTCTTCTTAGTTCACTAGTAGCAGTTGAATTCATTGCTGCAGTGTCAACTATATAAAAGTGCTCGTATTCTTTAATTGCAGAAGCTAATTGTTCTATAATAATTCCTTTATCTTCCTTTCTCATTATTCTTCTATTTTAAAGATTTCGCTAATGGATTTAGGGTCTATTTTAACACCCTTACTCATAGTGCTAGAAAGATAAATACTCTTAAGATAAGTTCCTTTAGCTGCTGTTGGTTTCATTTTAATCAATGTTGAAATGAATTCCTTAGCATTTTCATAAATCTGCTGAGGTGTAAATGATATTTTACCAATAGAAGTATGTACAATACCAGATTTATCAACTCTAAAGTCGATTTTACCTTGTTTTACTTCTTTTACAGCTTTAGCAACATCCATTGTCACAGTTCCACTCTTTGGGTTAGGCATCAAGCCTCTTGGTCCTAGAACTCTACCTAGAGCACCAATTTTACCCATTATTGATGGCATAGTTATGATTACGTCAACGTCAGTCCATCCGCCTTTTATCTTATCGATATATTCGTCAAGACCTACATAGTCAGCACCAGCTTCTTTAGCAGCTTCTTCTTGGTCTGGAGTACATAGTACTAAGACACGAACTTGCTTACCTGTACCATGAGGCAAAGATACAACACCTCTTACCATTTGGTTCGCTTTACGTGGATCAACACCTAAACGCACATCAATATCTACAGAAGCATCAAACTTTGTAAAAGTAATTTCTTTTACTAGAGCTGCAGCTTCTTTAAGAGAGTATGTTTTCCCTGCTTCAATTTTTTCAGCTGCCAATTTTTGATTTTTTGTCAGTTTTCCCATTATAATTGAAGTTTTTAAATGTTAGTGGGGAAGTCCCCTTTAACAGAGATACCCATACTTCTAGCAGTTCCTGCAACCATTGTCATAGCTGCTTCTACTGTAAAGCAATTTAAATCGACCATTTTGTCTTGAGCAATTGTTTGCACCTGTTCCCAAGTCAACTCAGCCACTTTTTTACGGTTTGGTTCTGCTGAACCTTTCTTAGCTTTTGTAGCTTCAAGAATTTGTACCGCTACAGGAGGAGTCTTGATAATAAAATCAAAAGACTTATCTGTATAGTAAGTGATGATTACTGGCAATACCTTACCAGCCTTGTCTTGAGTTCTGGCGTTGAACTGCTTGCAAAACTCCATGATATTAATTCCCTTTGCACCTAAAGCAGGTCCAACGGGAGGTGATGGGTTTGCTGCGCCTCCTTTAATCTGTAACTTGATTAATCCAGCAATTTCTTTAGCCATTATTTTTATTTATTTTAAAATTTAAAAAAGACATAAAAAGCGTAACAACTAATTATTCTTTTTCCACTTGCATAAAGTCAAGTTCTAATGGTGTTTTACGACCAAAGATCTTAACCATAACTTTTAGCTTCTTCTTGTCCTTATCAATTCCTTCAATGTCACCACTGAAACCACTAAAAGGACCCGAAGTAACCTTTACAGTATCACCTACAAGATATGGGATATCAATATTATCCGCAGCTTCTTGAAGTTCGTCTACTGTACCGAGAATACGGTTGATTTCTGATTGTCTCAAAGGAGTAGGATTATCCATCCCTCCTAAAAAACCGATTACATTCGGAGTACTTCTTAGTTGGTGAGCGACCTCACCTACAAGATTTGCTTCTACCAAGATATAACCTGGCAAGTAACTTCTTTCTTTTATAATTCGTTTTCCGTTACGTACCTGAGCTACTTTTTCAGTAGGGATCAAAACCTGAGATACATACTCTCCAAGAGAAGTATTTTTAATTTCAGCTTCGATATATTCTTTAACCTTAGCCTCTTTTCCACTGATGGCACGTAAAACATACCATTTGTTTTGGTTCTCAGACATTTATAATTCCTTCCTTTTTATCCTGGATAAACAACGTTCTCCATTAATGTTCTAAAACAGAAATCCATACCGCTAACTACTAATGCAATTATTAGGGAAGCAGATAATACTACAACTGCACTATTAGTTAACTCAGACCGAGATGGCCACGATACTTTATGCACAAGTTCATCGTAGGATTCTTTAATATTTAATAAAATCTTTTTCATATGAATTATGATTTGCACGGGCGGAGAGGCTCGAACTCCCGACACCTAGTTTTGGAGACTAGTGCTCTACCAACTGAACTACACCCGTAGAATAGTCGGTTCACTCTAAGAGAGAACCGACATTATTTAGTTTTTTCAGATTATTCAACAATCTTAGTAATCTGACCAGCACCTACTGTACGTCCACCTTCACGAATAGCGAAACGAAGACCTACGTTAAGAGCAACTGGATAGATAAGCTTAACGTTAATAGTAACGTTATCACCTGGCATTACCATTTCAACTCCTTCAGGAAGAGTAATCTCTCCAGTACAGTCCATTGTACGAAGATAGAATTGAGGGCGATAATTATTATGGAATGGAGTATGACGTCCACCTTCTTCTTTTTTCAAGATATAAACCTCAGCTTGGAATTTATCATGAGGTTTTACTTGACCTGGGTGACATAGAACCATACCACGTTTGATATCGCTCTTTTCAATACCACGAAGTAATAAACCTACGTTATCTCCAGCTTCACCTTGGTCCAACATTTTGCGGAACATTTCAACACCTGTTACAACGCATTTTCTATCTTCACCAAGACCTAGAAGTTCAACTTCATCACCAACTTTCACAAGACCTGCTTCAATACGACCTGTCGCTACTGTACCACGACCTGTAATAGAGAAAACGTCTTCAACTGGCATTAAGAATGGTTTATCAACATCACGTGGAGGCAATGGAATCCAAGTATCAACAGCATCCATTAATTCCATGATCTTATCTTCCCATTTTTCAACACCTTCTAGAGCACCTAGAGCAGATCCTCTAATAATAGGAGTTTCATCTCCATCAAAGTTGTAAAAGTCAAGAAGCTCTCTCATTTCCATTTCAACTAGTTCAAGCATTTCTTCGTCTTCAACCATATCGCATTTATTCATAAATACAACTAGACGAGGAACGTTTACTTGGCGTGCAAGAAGAATATGTTCACGAGTTTGAGGCATAGGACCATCTGTAGCAGCTACTACAATGATAGCACCGTCCATCTGAGCAGCACCAGTAACCATGTTTTTTACGTAGTCAGCGTGACCTGGACAGTCAACGTGAGCGTAGTGACGATTAGCTGTTTCATACTCAATATGTGAAGTATTAATAGTAATACCTCTTTCTTTTTCCTCTGGAGCGTTATCAATTTGATCATATGATCTTGTCTCAGAGAAACCTTTTTTTCCTAACACTGTAGTGATAGCAGCGGTCAAGGTAGTTTTACCGTGGTCAACGTGACCAATTGTACCAATATTTACGTGTGGTTTGGTACGTACGAATTTCTCTTTAGCCATAGCTTTACTTGTTATTTATTTGATTAATAATCAGCACTTACAATTTTTTTGTGAGCTGTTACCGGGATTTGAACCCGGGACCTCTTCCTTACCAAGGAAGTGCTCTACCACTGAGCCATAACAGCAAGCAATAGAGCGGAAGACGGGGCTCAAACCCGCGACCCTCAGCTTGGAAGGCTAATGCTCTATCAACTGAGCTACTTCCGCAATACAACTCATCGGCAAAGATAAGCTGGTGGGCAAAGATGGATTCGAACCACCGAAGGCATAAGCCAGCAGATTTACAGTCTGCCCCATTTGGCCACTCTGGTATTTGCCCTTAAAATTTCGAGCCTCTTGTCGGATTCGAACCAACGACCCCGAGATTACAAATCACGTGCTCTGGCCAACTGAGCTAAAGAGGCTTATAGTAAACTTGCAGCCATTTCTGCAATGACTCTAGTGAAACGGCTGCAAATTTAAATATTAATTTCTTTTCTGCAAAACGAATTGCAATTTATTTATTAGCTAACTTGTCGAGCCTTATATTTTTTAAGCTGTCTGATCAGTGCTTCTAATACCTCATCAGTTGCTTCTTCAAAAGTCTCACAAGTTTTACTAGCATATAATTCAGTTCCTGGTACATGAATGCGGATGCCCACTTCTTTATTTAATGCGGGATCAGCCTTCAATTTTAAAAACACCTCAGCTTTCTGTATATTTTCGTAAAAACGTTCTAATTTATCTACACCCTCTTGAACAAAGTTCACTAAGTGTTCTCTTGCCTCAAAATTAATAGAGTGAATTCCTACTTCCATCATAGTTACCTCCTTTTTTAAGCTCTTGGATGAGCCTGATTATAAACTTTTTTTAGTTCTTTAAACGTCGTATGAGTGTATACTTCTGTTGCCGATAAACTAGTATGTCCTAATATCTCTTTTATAACTTGTAGGTCAGCACCATTATTCAACATATTAGTCGCAAAGCTATGCCTCAAAACATGAGGACTGCATTTGACTAATGTTGAGATGGTTGATAAACTAGACTGAACAGACTTATATACTAGATTTCGATAAACCCTCAAACCATTTGATCTAATAAAAAAAGCTCCACTTCTATTTTCGATAGAAGTATTTCTCTCTTTCAAGTATTCACAAATGCTATCAGCCAAGGAAGAACCAAAAGGAATGACTCTTTCTTTATTTCCTTTACCTAATACTTTTATCTGCCTTGATACTAAATCTACATCACTATCATTTAACCCAACTAATTCAGCTAAACGAATTCCTGTAGAATAAAACATATCAATCATTAACTTATCACGAAAGCCCTCAAAGTTTTTCTCGAAAAACTCACCCTCTAAAAGCTTATCCATATCCTTTGCTTGAATAAACTCTGGCAAGTTTTTTCCAGATTTTGGTCCTTCAACCAATTTCAACTTATCCGATTTTATTTCCCCAATTTTCAAAAGATATCGAGAAAACACACGGAGAGAACTTAGTTTTCGTTTCACAGAAGCCGTCGAATATCCTTGATCCATCAAAGAAACCATCCAGCTTCTAACATTGTATACATTCAACTCTTTCAAAGAACACTCTTCACTATTAAAACACATATCCTGGAAAAACTGTTCAATATCATTACGATATGCTTTTACTGTTTTTGAAGAATAATTTCTTTCGTAGTTTAAATAGTCTATAAATCTATCAAGATATATCATCGCTTCTAGTACTAGACTATAACGAATATAATAAAAAGAATTCATCTCCTCCCATAGATTGGGAGTTAAATATTAATCTTCTAGGTCTTTTAATTGCTGAACATAAATAGCACGTTCTCTTTTAAATCTATTACGAACTGATGGCTTATCGTATTGTTGTCTTCTTCTTAACTCTTTTACGATTCCAGTTCTCTCAAATTTTCTCTTAAATTTTTTAAGAGCTCTTTCGATGTTTTCGCCTTCTTTTACAGGTACTACAATCATTTTCTATTATTTAGTTTAACAATGAATTTATAAAATAATGTTTTTATTTCAATTTGCAAAATTAAGCATAGTTTCGTAATTCTCAAAACTTTCTGCTTTTTTTCCAGTATATTAATACTATATAACCCCATCACCTATATATTTTTTTAATTTTGCCATATCTAAATACTCTAAAATTATAAACTATGAATTCAAAAATTAAGCAGCGCATTAATAACCTTAGGGAAAAAATGCAAGCTCATGATTTACAAGCTGTCATTATCCCTACCAGTGATCCTCATATGAGTGAATATATTCCAGACTATTGGAAAACAAGAGAATGGATTAGTGGATTTACTGGTTCTGCAGGAACTGTGGTCATAACCCAAACAAAAGCAGGTCTATGGACTGACTCCAGATATTATTTACAAGCATCGCAACAATTAGCTAACACCAATATTATTCTTTATAAAGATGGACTTAAAGAAACTCCAACAATAACCCAGTTCTTAAAATCAAACCTTCCATCAAAGTCTAATATTGGTATAAATAGCGAAACAACACCTATTGAAACATATAGGATTTGGAAGAAAGAGTTGATTAATTTAAGTTTGAATGCTGACAGTAATCTAGTACAAGAGTTATGGGATGATAGACCAGAACTACCTACATCTCAAGCTTATATCTATGATGAGAAATATGCAGGGAAGAGCTCTAAATCAAAAATAGAAGAAATTAGAGATAAATATATTACTTCTAGTTCTAAAAAAATCCTGATTACTGCGCTGGATGAGATAGCATGGATATTAAATATTAGAGGTCAAGAAATACAGAACAACCCAGTTGTCATATCATACCTTATTCTTTCTCAAAAATCTTGCGATTTATTTATTGATAGTAAAAAAATATCGGATGAACTTAAAAAATACCTAAAGGATCAATCAATAAACACACACGAATATAAAGATATCTATCCATTCTTATCTCAAATACATGAAACAGAAATCCAGTATGACCCTAAAGTTACCAATGTAAAACTCACTCAATCATTACAAAGATCAGTAGTTAAAAAAGAAACTCCTTCTCCCATAGCTTTATTAAAAGCTATCAGAAATAAAAAAGAGATAGAAAATATAAAAAGAGCAATGATTAAAGATGGTATAGCTCTTACAAAGTTTCTAATTTGGTTAGAGACGAATATAAACTCATCCATAACAGAAATAGATATTTCTAACCAGCTTTATAAATTGAGATCACAGCAAGATTTGTTTATAGGAGAGAGCTTTGATACTATTGCTGGATATAAAGAGCATGGTGCTATAGTACATTATAAAGCAACTCAGGATACGAATGCAACCTTAAAACCAAAAGGGCTACTTTTAGTTGACTCTGGTGCACAATACTTAGATGGAACAACAGATATCACAAGAACAATTGCTTTAGGAGAGCTATCAAGTGAAGAAAAACTAGATTACACATTAGTTTTAAAGGGTCATATAGCACTCGCTAGAGCGGTTTTCCCAGAAGGCACAAGAGGTAGTCAAATAGATATATTAGCACGTTTACCTCTTTGGGAAAATAGAAAAAACTTCCTACATGGAACAGGACATGGTGTGGGACACTTTCTATGCGTACATGAAGGACCTCAAAGTATTCGAATGAATGAGAACCCCATTCCCCTTCACCTTGGCATGCTTACTTCAAATGAGCCAGGGGTATACATAGATAATAGTCATGGAGTAAGAATTGAAAATTTAATATTAGTTATTCCTTTTGGAGATGGTCTATATAGCAATTATTATAAATTTGAAACTATTACATTATGCCCTATTTGCACAAAAGGAATTGTTAAAGAAATATTAACTGACCAAGAAATTCAATGGCTAAATGACTATCATAAGAAAGTATATGATACTTTAGCAAAACACTTAAACAATAAAGAACAAGAATGGCTTAAAAAGGCCACAGCTAAAATTTAAATATCATGGCATTAATAAAATCAGTTAGAGGCTTTAATCCTAAATGGGGTAAAGATTGTTATTTTGCAGAGAATGCTACACTTATCGGAGACTTAATTATAGGTAATGAATGTAGCGTATGGTTCAACGCTGTATTAAGAGGAGATGTTAACTCTCTACACATTGGAGATAGAGTGAATTTACAAGATGGATGTGTATTACATACACTATATCAAAAATCAACCGTCACTATTGGTAATGATGTAACTGTTGGCCATAATGCAATTATTCATGGCGCTGATGTCGATGATGGCGCATTAATTGGAATGGGTGCTATTCTTTTAGACCATGCTCATATAGGTAAAGGTGCTATTATTGCTGCAGGCTCTGTTGTCTTAAGTAATACAATAGTCGAGCCCTATACTCTTTGGGCAGGTGTACCAGCCAAATTTGTAAAGAATGTAAATCCTGAACAAACAGAAGAACTAAATAAAAAAATTGCATCTCAATACCCTTTTTATGCTTCTTGGTATGAAGAGGGCCACACAGATTCTACTGATAGTGAAAAATAACAAAATCACTAAACATTTGAAGTTTATCATTGTTTGAAATGACTAATATTTACTTTATATAATGAAAAATATAGCAACATTGCTATCTGGAGGTGTAGACAGCTCAGTTGTTGTACACCTCCTCTGCGAACAAGGTTTTAAGCCCGATCTATTTTATATTAAAATAGGGATGGATGACAAAGAGTACATGGGGTGCTCTGCCGAAGAAGATATTGAGTTAGCTCAAGCAACAGCTAGAAAATATGGACTAACATTAGACGTTATAGATTTACAGCAAGAGTATTGGGACAGCGTAGTCAAATATACTATAGAAAAAGTTAGTAAAGGCTATACGCCCAACCCAGATGTTATGTGTAACAAACTAATTAAGTTTGGATGCTTTGAAGAAAAAGTAGGATATCAATACGACTTTACGGCTACAGGGCATTATGCTTCCACACATTGTATTGATGATCAGACATGGTTAGGTACAGCAAAAGATCCATTAAAAGATCAAACAGACTTTTTAGCACAAATAGATAAACTTCAAGTTTCAAAGCTCATGTTTCCTCTTGGCAACCTAATGAAACATGAAGTCAGAGATATCGCATTGAACGCAAAGCTACCTAGTGCTAAACGTAAAGATAGTCAAGGAATATGTTTTCTAGGCAAAATCAATTATAATGATTTTGTAAAAAGATTCTTGGGCGAAAAAGAAGGTCCTATTATAGAGCTAGAAACAGGGAGGATTCTTGGAAAGCATAACGGTTTTTGGTTCCACACTATTGGACAAAGAAAAGGTATTGGACTTGCAGGTGGACCATGGTACGTGATGAAAAAAGACATTCAAGAAAACACTATATATGTTTCTAGAGGATTTGATGTAGAAACTCAGTATGGAGATCATTTTACAATGAATGATTTTCACTTCATAACAGCGAATCCATGGAAAGAGTTCCCAAAAGAAGGTGTTGAAATTAAATTTAAAATTCGCCATACCCCAGAGTATTCACCAGGCTATTTATTCCAAAAAGGAACGCAATACCTCTTAAGATCTAAAGAGAACCTTCAAGGAATAGCTCCAGGACAGTTTGGCGTAATTTATGATAAAGATGCAAAGATATGTATTGGAAGTGGAGAAATTTCTTTTTAGAAATTAATCATTTTCAGAATCTTATCTGAAGCTCCAGAATGCTGATGAACATAGCCTCCAGCTAAGGCACTTGTTTCTTTATAAAAGACTTTATCTTCAAAGAATCGATTTAAAAGTGCCTTCAGTTCATCAAAATCACGAATTGAATAAGCTCCTTTACATTCAATTATTTCACGAGCCTCCATGAATTTATGATACTTAGGTCCAAATAATACAGGTATCCCATATACAGCAGCTTCAAGGATATTATGAATTCCAACGCCGAATCCCCCTCCAATATAAGCAACTTCTCCGTAACGATAAATTGACGATAATAAACCAAAGCAATCAATGATCAAACAATCTGCTTTTTTCACATTATCTCCATTAGCCTTTGTATATCTAACATAAGGTCTGTTGAGCTTACTTATTATTTCAACTAAATGATTTTCATCTATAACATGAGGAGCTATAATTAACTTCATTTCAGGATGTTGATTAAAATATTCTATAAATAAATCTTCATCTGGCCCCCATGAGCTTCCAGCCACAAATGTCGGACTACCTCCTTTAAAATTTTCTACAAGTTGAAGATCTTTTGCTTGATCTTTAATTTGGATAACTCGATCAAATCGTGTATCTCCAACAACAGTTACTCTTGTTATATCAATTCGTGATAAAAACCTTTTAGAAGCTTCATTCTGTACAAACAAGTGATCGAAGTTTTTCAAAACCTTACGATATGTTCCTCCATACCATTTAAAAAAAACTTGATTCTTCCTAAATATTGAAGAGATACTATAAGTAGGAATACGTCTTTTATGTAATTCATCTAGATAATTTTTCCAAAATTCATATTTAATAAAAAATGCCATTTTGGGATTGGCCAAATCTAAGAATTTGGAAACATTTCTAGGCTTATCAAATGGTAAATAGCAAACAACATCTGCTCCTTGATAGTTTTTTCTCACTTCATATCCTGATGGAGAAAAGAATGTTAAAAGAATTCGATACTCAGGATACTGAGCACGAATCTTTTCTATTAATGGTCGTCCTTGTTCAAACTCACCAAGTGAGGCTGCATGAAACCAAATATAATCAGCATCTTTTTCAATTTGTTGACGAAGTAATTGGTAAACAACATGATGCCCACGTACCATCTTCCTCGGCTTCTTACTAAACAGTGCTGCTATATGAACAAGGAAGCCATATATATATATTGCAATATTATAAAACATAGATTTTCCTTAGCCAAGTACCTCTACTGCCTTATGCATACGCACTAATGTTTCGTCTTTACCCAAAAAAGCAGTAATATCAAACATATGAGGACCTTTACTTGCTCCTACAACTGCAAGGCGAAAAGCATTCATTACTGCCCCTACTTTGTAGTCATTAGCAGCAATCCAATCCATAACAACTTTTTCTTGATTTTCCGCAGAAAAATCATCTAAGCCTACCAGTAAAGTAGCTAAATCAGAAATTTGTTTTCCAGATTCTTCTTTCCAGCGTTTACGAACTGTCTTTTCATCGTATGACTCTGGTGCTACAAAGAAGAATCCAGCCTCATCCCATAATTCATGGACGAAAGATATACGATCTTTCATTAGTTTCACCACTTGGGTTACTCTATTTAAATCTATATGAATATTATACTCTTCTAAAGTTGGCATAAATAATTTAGCTAATTCTAAATCTGATTTTCTCTGAATATATTGATGATTAAACCAAACACCTTTTTTAAAATCAAATTTAGCACCAGCTTTACTACATCTACTTAAATCAAAAAGCTGAATAAGCTCATCCATAGATATCATCTCTTGATCTGTTCCAGGATTCCACCCTAAGAGTGCTAAAAAGTTAATGACTGCTTCAGGTAAATAACCTGATTCTCTGAATCCTGATGAAATATCACCAGTCTTAGGATCTTTCCACTCCAATGGAAAAACAGGAAAGCCCAAACGATCACCATCACGTTTACTCAACTTACCATTACCTTCTGGTTTTAATAAAAGAGGCAAGTGTGCAAAAGAAGGCATCGTCTCTTCCCAACCAAAAGCACGATATAATAAAACATGGAGTGGTGCTGAAGGCAACCATTCTTCACCACGAATAACATGTGATATATCCATTAAGTGATCATCAACAATATTCGCTAAATGATAGGTCGGAAGTTCGTCTGCAGACTTGTATAGAACTTTATCATCAAGTACAGATGAGTTAATTACTACTTTTCCACGAATTAAATCATTCACATAGACATCCTCATTAGGCTCAATTTTAAAACGAACTACATATTGTTCGCCTTGAGCTATTAACTTTTCAACCTCTTCTCTAGACAAAGTTAAAGAGTTACGCATTTCCAAACGAGTGGAAGCATCATACTGAAAGTTTGCTACTTCATGACGTTTTTTATCTAGCTCCTCTGGAGTGTCAAATGCAACATATGCTTTACCGCTATCCAATAATACTTTTACATACTTCTTATAAATATCACGGCGTTCAGACTGACGATACGGACCATAGTTTCCACCAAAACTCACACCTTCGTCAAAATGTATATTTAACCATTTAAATGATTCTAGAATATACTCCTCAGCACCTGGAACAAAGCGATTTGAATCCGTATCCTCAATACGGAAAATCATATCGCCACCATGTTGACGAGCAAATAGATAATTATATAATGCAGTGCGGACACCACCAATATGCAAAGCACCAGTTGGACTGGGTGCAAAACGAACTCTTACTTTTCTATCAGACATAATTCATTATAAATCTATAAAACAGAGCAAAATTAAGCTTTTTTTTCCATACTAGGGTTTTATTTCGTACTTTTCGCAAAATACAAATTTATTAATATGAAAAAGGGCAAACAAGGAACTCCTTTTAAAGATCTCATTTATAAAGTTTTAATATTTATAGGTGCTGTCGCACTTATTGTATATTTCTTACCTCGTGATGGTAAATTCAACTATCAATTTGATATGAATAGACCATGGAGATATGGACAACTTATTGCAACTTTTGATTTTCCTATTTATAAGGAAAAACAAGTAATAAAAACGGAACAAGATAGTGTTTTGACCAATCACTTCCATCCCTATTTTCAAAAGAATAAAGACATTTCTATTAATGCCATAGAGAAATTCAAAGAAGACTATCATAGCCATCTAAAAGACAGACTACCTTCTTCACTATATCATGCATATATACAGAAAACCTTACAAAATATTTATGATGTAGGAATCATTCCAACCGAAGATATGAAGTATCTACTCAAAGATAGTGTGAAGACTATAATGATTTCTGAGGACAAACTTGCCACAGGTAAGGAAACTTCAAAACTTTATACTGTTCGCACTGCTTATGAAGCCTTGATAAAAGGTGACAGCGTCCATTTTAAATCAGAAAAACTAAAAGCCTGCGATTTAAATAATTATATTACCCCTAATTTAAACTTTGAACAAGAACGTACGGAAACAGCTAAAGAAGAATTATTGTCAGGTTTATCCCTAACACGTGGAGCTGTATTAAGTGGACAAAAAATAATTGACCGAGGTGAAATTGTCGATCAAAAAACCTATAACATCTTAGAATCTCTCAAAATTGAATCCACTAAGAGGAGTGAATCTGTTAGTCAAAAGCATCAAATTTTAATAGGACAAGTCATATTTGTAGCTATTATGATGCTGACATTTATGCTATACATTGAGCTCTTTAGAAAAGACTTTTATGAAAGGAAAAGAAGCTTAACACTCCTATTTCTAATTGTCATATTTTATTGTATCATGACTGCACTTATTGAAGATAATTTTTTAAGTGTTTATACAATACCATATGCAATGCTCCCTATTATTATAAGTGTATTCTTAGATTCTCGCACAGCTATTGTCGCTCACACTACTACTATCTTAATTTGTTCCATAGTAGTAAGTCATCCTCACGAATTCATTTTGCTACAATTTGTAGCAGGGATGGTTGCAATATTTAGTTTAAGAGAATTATCTCAAAGATCACAACTGATTAAGAGTGCCTTTGTTATAACTATATCTTATGCAATGGTATTCCTAGCTTTAGAGTTAATTTCTGAGAGTGATTTATCCAAAATAAACATAGGAATGTACACCTATTTTGCAATCAATGGTATTTTATTACTATTTACCTATCCATTATTATTTTTACTAGAAAAAACCTTTGGATTCACCTCAAACGTTACTCTAGTAGAATTATCCAATATCAACAATAGCTTATTAAGAAAGATGTCTGAAGTTGCTCCAGGAACATTTCAACATTCTATGCAAATGGCAAACCTTGCAACTGAGGCTGCTATGCATATTGGGGCAAATAGCCAACTTGTACGTACAGGTGCTTTATATCATGATATTGGCAAATCTGAGAATCCAGCATTCTTCACGGAGAATCAATCTGGAGGTATAAATCCCCACGATAGACTAACCTACGAACAGAGTGCTGAAATTGTAATTAACCACGTATATGATGGCATTAAACTAGCAGACAAAAACAACATACCTAATGCCGTCAAAGATTTTATTACTACTCATCATGGTAAGGGGAAAACCAAATATTTCTATATTTCTTGGATGAATGAGCATCCTGGGGAAAAACCTGATGATGCTAAATTTACATATCCTGGACCCAATCCTTTTACTAAAGAAACTGCAATTTTGATGATGGCGGACTCTGTTGAAGCAGCCTCACGAAGCTTACCCGAATACACAGAGGAAACAATTAGCCATTTAGTAGAAAAAATAATAGACACCCAAGTAGAAGAAGGTTACTTTAAAGAGTGTCCTATTACCTTTCAAGATATTGCTACAATAAAAGCGGTATTCAAAGAAAAATTAAAGATTATTTATCACACGCGTATTAGTTATCCTGAGTTAAAGAAGTAAGAAGACCTTCACAAGCATCTTCTAATAAGTCAAGAACCAATTCAAATCCATCTGCTCCTCCATAATAAGGGTCGGGGATATGAGTTGCTTCTTGATTTACTAAGTATTCTACCATTCGGTGAATCTTTTTCTCTTCGTCGGGTGAAGGAGCAATTTCTTTAAGATCGCATATATTTTGATCATCCATACCTATAATAATATCAAAATTATAAAAATCTTCTACATCTATAGGTCTAGATCGATGCACCAAATCATAACCTCTTCTTGCAGCATGTTTTCTCATCCTAGGATCCGGTAAATCACCTGCATGAACACCTAAAATACCGGCAGAATCTACTTTAAACAAACTTAACAAGTTGGACTTCGTCAGCAACTCTAGCATTACACCTTCTGCTGTAGAGGAACGGCAAATATTACCTAAACAGACAAATAAAACTTTTTTCATACTTCCATTTTAAATTCAGACATAGCTCTTTCTAAGGCCTTGATTCGTCTTGGGTTAATTACATTGGATCTACATCATAATAAACGATTAAAGACTTAAATCGTTTATCGGCAAGCATTCTCTCTTTAATATTCAATAAAGCCTTCTTTGTCTGTTGCGTAGAAACATCTCTCTCTATCTTAAGTACTATTTTCTTTATATAAAAAGTTTGTATTCTACCTACAGGTGGCTTATCAGGACCTAATACTCGAGATCCAAAAACAGTTCGAAGTTGAGAAGCCATAGTTCTTGCCATAAAATCCAACTTCTTCTCATCTCGGTGTTTTAAGTAAACATAAATTAATCTATAGTATGGAGGATAATGGAATACCTGCCTTTCTTCAAGTTGATTTTGCACCATGTCCTCATATCTATTATTTATTACTTGTGGAATTATAGGATGATCCATACTACGAGTCTGCAAAATAACTCTCCCGCGTTTATTCTTCCTACCTGCCCTACCCGATACTTGGGCCATTAGCTGATAAGCTCTCTCATAAGCTCTGAAATCGGGATAGTTTAACATTGTATCAGCATTTAAAATTCCAACAACACTCACATGGTCAAAATCGAGTCCTTTAGAAACCATCTGAGTACCTATCAATATTTTAGTTCTCCCTTCTTGAAAATCAGATATTATCTTTTCATAACGTGTCTTTGTTCTTGTCGTATCTAAGTCCATACGCCCAACAGAGATATTAGGAAAAATAAGTTTTATTTCATCTTCAACTTTCTCTGTACCAAAACCTTTATGAGTTAAATCTTTAGCTTCACATGCTGGACATACATCTGGTAATTGATATGTGTATCCACAATAATGGCATGTTAACTGATTCAATTTTTTGTGATAAGTCAAACTAACATCACAGTTAGTACATTTTGGAACCCAACCACAAGTTTTACATTCTACAACGGGAGCAAATCCTCTCCTATTTTGAAACAAAATAATTTGTTCGTTTTTATCTAATGCCTCACGCATCATAGCAAGTAAAGGAGGAGAAAATTGACCACTCATTCTTTTCTTTCGCTTAAGCTCCTGAATATCTATAGGTATTACTTCGGGCAACTGAATATCTTTATATCTCTCTTTCAGCTCAACTAATCCAAATTTACCATATTGTGCATTATACCAACTCTCTATCGAAGGAGTTGCTGTACCTAGTAGAACTTTGGCTCCACACATATGAGCTAATACAATAACAGCATCTCTGGCATGATATCGAGGTGCAGGATCTTGCTGTTTATAAGTTGTCTCATGCTCTTCATCTACTATTACTAACCCTAAGTTTTGAAAGGGTAAAAATATAGATGATCGAACTCCCAATATGATTTGATAAGGATTGCTACTAAGTTGTTTTCTCCATATCTCTACACGCTCTGCATCAGAAAATTTAGAATGATAAATACCAAGTTTATCACCAAAAACCCTTTTTAAACGCTCAGTAATTTGTGTTGTAAGGGCAATTTCAGGTAATAGGTATAATATTTGTTTGCCACTATTTAAATATTCCTCTATGAAATGAATATATATTTCTGTTTTACCACTTGAAGTAACTCCATAAAGAAGACAGACTTGTTTCGTGTCAAAGACCTCTTCTATTTCTTGATAGGCTTTTTGCTGTGATTTATTTAGAGGATGTAAATCTTGTTCTTGTATGTTTTCCACCCGCAGCCTACCTATTTCGATATCATACTCTTCTAGGATACCCTTTTGAATTAGTCCATTCAAACTAGAAGATGAAGCTCTAGCTGCCTCCAAAAGACGATGCTTAGATACTTCCTTTATTTCTTTTTGATTCAATAAAGAGGATAACTCAACGTATTTTATAACAATGTCTAATTGCTTTGGAGCATTCGATAATAATTCAAATAGATGCTCTACTTTATCAGGATGATTATACTCTTCGGTAAAACGGATCCTCGATTCCATTCGAGGCCTATATTGCTCCTTTAACTCTTCACGCAAGAGTATAGCACCTCGTTCCAATAAAGAGTTAGCTATGGGTAGTATGTTATCAATGCCGCTATCCTTGGCTATCTTGGTAATACATTGAATAGGATCATCAGATAGTAAATGAAGAACTCTTAATTCTTTTTCTGACAGGTCTGGTGATCCTATATAATCCATGTTAAGTTCAACCATCGTTTCACTCTCCAACTTTAACCCAGAAGGCAAAGCAGCTTTAAACACATCCCCCAAAGCTGAAATATAATAGTCAGATATCCACTCCCAGAACTGGAGTTGAGAGGGAAGTAAAATAGGATATTTATCAAGGATAGTAAAAACAGGTTTTACTTCATACTCCTGAGGCATGACATGATGAATACTAAATACAATTGCAGTGTAATATTTCTTTTTACCAAAAGGTACTATTACTCTACATCCCACCTGAATATTATTACGATCAGCCTCATCAAGGCTATATGTAAATACACCAGGAATAGGCAAAGGCAAAATAACATCTATAAAAAATTTCATACACAACAAAAATACTCAAAAACCATCAATAATATTCAACCATTGAAAAGATTCCTAAAAGTACATTCATAATCACGAATACTTTTGCAAAAAAGGTCAAAACAATGTATATTCATTATAATATAGTAAGCTAAGATTTCGGTTTAACAAACTATTCTGTACATTTGTTATACACATTTAACCTCACTTAAAAGTATGGTCCAAAATTCACGTCAAATACAAACCCAGACACAAAAACAGGTTCAGACGCTATCTCCTCAACAGATACTTGTGGTTAAGCTCTTAGAATTACCAACACTAGAATTCGAAGAACGTGTGCATGCAGAGCTATTAGAGAACCCAGCATTGGAAGAAGGAAAGGAAATGACTCCTGAAGAAGAGGAATATGCTGCTGAAACAGAGGAAAGTGCAGATTATGATGCACTTGATGATTATCTAACTGAAGATGATATCCCTGACTACAAGCTTAAAGAACACAACTACAGCAACGATAACAAACCAGAGGAAATTCCATTTTCAGATACTACCTCCTTTTATGAAATTCTTCACGAACAACTAGGTGAGCAAAACTTAACAGATAAACAAGCTGCTATTGGGGAATACCTCATTGGGTCATTAGATGATGATGGACTTATAAGAAAGTCCCTGGAAAGCATTGATGACGAGCTTGCTATATATATGGGCATTGATACTAATATCGAAGAAATAGAAAAGGTATTGAAAGTTATTCAACAATTCGATCCTCCTGGAGTAGGCTCTAGAAACTTACAAGAATGCTTATTGATTCAAATTGCAAAAAAGTCCGACTCTAAATCAAAACAACTAGAATGGGATATTATACACGATTATTATGAAGAGTTTACGCGAAAACATTGGGATAAAATAATACAAAAACTTAATATTTCCGAAGAAAAGCTGAATGCTGCAATTGATGAAATTATTAAATTAAATCCTAGGCCAGGAGCCTCCTTAGGAGAGTCTATAGGGAAAAATCTTCAACAAATAATACCTGATTTCATTGTTGAAACTTTTGATGGCAATATAACTCTAGCATTAAACAATAAAAATGTACCTGAGCTTCGCCTAAATAGAGAGTTTACAACTCTTGTTGAAGAACATACCAAAAACAGAGACAATCAAAGTAAAGAATCTAAAGAAGCAATGCTATTTTTAAAGCAAAAAATGGACTCTGCTCAAGGCTTTATAGATGCAATAAAACAAAGACAAAACACTCTCATTTCTACAATGCAAACAATCATAGAACTTCAAAGACCTTTTTTATTGGATGGAGATGAGTCAAAATTAAGGCCTATGATTCTAAAAGATGTTGCAGATAAAACAGGATTAGATATCTCTACTATATCAAGAGTCACAAATAGTAAATATGTACAGACTAATTTTGGGATATTCTCTTTAAAGCACTTTTTTGGAGATAGCTTTACTACTGAAAGTGGAGAAGAGATGTCAATAAGGGAAGTAAAACGAATACTGGTAAACTGCATCGAAAAAGAAGATAAAAAAAATCCTTATACTGATGAAGAGTTATCCAGCTTATTAAAAGAAAAAGGATACCCAATTGCTCGAAGAACAGTAGCTAAATATAGACAACAATTAAATATTCCAGTAGCAAGATTAAGAAAATAAATGAAATCCTATGCCAATACATATATTATGAGTGGTGCAAGAATACTCTCTCGTATTTTTACTCCCTTTTCTGTGCCCTTTTTATCTTTTGTGGCCTTACTCCTTTTTTCTCATTTAAATCTTACTTTTACAGCAAGAGATATTTTTTATATACTAGATATTATATTTAGATATACTATTGTCATGCCTATTATTAGTATCTTTTTCATACATAAGATTAATCATCTATCATACATAGAACAGCACCCTAGAGAAAGATCTATTGGAGCGTTTATGATTAGTACTTTTTGCTATTTATTTACATTTATCATCTTTGCTGAATTAAGAATACCACTAATTTCAAATTACATCTTGTCATGTGCTGTAGTTTTTGCTTTATTTATTCTTGTTCCCATCAAGTGGAAGGTAGATGTAAAAACGAATGGACTTGTCAAAAGCAATAGTGGTGTACTAACTGAACTTAATGAACGCGAACAAAGATTTATGCCCTTACTCTTAACCATTATCTCTTATTTCTTTTGCGCCGTTATCATGTTCAAAAGAGATTTACCTTGGTATATGAACGGGATAATAATAGCATCACTAATAATTCTATTAATCCACTTAATCATCAATGCCAGATGGAGAGTTAGTGAACATATGGCTGCTATAGGTGGAGTTATGGGTGGAGTTATTGCATTTAGTAGCCTATTTTTATATGACCCTACAAAATGGATTTGTATCTTTACAGCCATAGCAGGTGCTTTAGGAACCACTCGTATGATTCTAGGGCATAATAACCTCGGAGAAATTTTCGCAGGATTTATTATTGGGCTATCTTGTACGTTGATTGCATTAAATGATACGTACAATCATTTAATTTCGTCATTTTTTAAATATATTGTTTAAGCATATTAACTTTAAAACTATTTTATTTATGAAATTCCCTAAAGAGTTAAAGTACACAAGTGAACACGAATGGGTGCGTAAAGAAGGTGACATCGTTTATATCGGTATTACAGATTACGCACAAGATCAGTTAGGTGATATTGTTTTTGTAGATATACCTACAGTTGGCGAAACATTAGACGCAAATGAAGTGTTTGGTACTATTGAAGTAGTAAAAACAGTATCAGATTTATTCCTTCCTATTTCTGGAGAAATTCTAGAACAAAATGAAGAAATAGAAGACAATCCTGAATTGGTAAATGAAGATCCATATGGTGAAGGATGGCTGATAAAAGTTAAACCTACAAATGTTGCTGATTTTGATTCTCTTCTTGATGCAGAAGCATACAAAAAGATTATCAACAAATAAAACATATGTAGTATACGGAAAAAATAATGCAGCTTTTCGTATACGAGAGGCTGCATTTTATTTTGCATAGAATTATATAACTCAATAAATTATGACACCACTAGTTAGTATTATTATGGGAAGTACATCAGACCTCCCAGTTATGGAAAAAGCAGCTCAATTTTTAAATGATCTACGTATTCCTTTTGAAATAAATGCTCTTTCAGCGCATAGAACGCCTGAGGCTGTTGAAGCTTTTTCTAAAAACGCAAAAGAAAAGGGTATTAAAGTCATAATAGCTGCTGCGGGAATGGCTGCACACCTTCCTGGCGTAATAGCTGCATCAACGACTTTACCAGTAATAGGTGTTCCTATTAAATCAACTCTTGAGGGAATGGATGCCCTTTTGGCCATTGTTCAAATGCCTCCAGGAATACCTGTTGCAACAGTTGGCATTAATGGATCTCTAAATGCAGCTATACTTGCTGTACAAATGCTAGCTTTGGGTGATGAAAATATAGCAGAACGCTTGTCTGTATATAAAGATGGTCTTAAAAGAAAAATAGTTAAAGCAAACGAAGATCTAAAAGAGATCAAATTTGAATTTAAATGTAACTAAATGGATTTATTTAATTATTCAAGAAGAGGGAGCTCCGAAGTCCAAATTGGCGCAATTCCTCTAGGCAAGAATAACCCTATAAGAATTCAGTCGATGACAAATACATCGACTCAAGATACCGACACAAGTGTGGCTCAAATAAAGCGCATTGTAGATGCTGGAGCAGACTATGTACGTCTTACTACACAAGGTATAAAAGAAGCTACAAACCTAAAAGAGATTAATATCGCACTAAGGAGAAGTAATTATATGGTCCCTTTAGTAGCTGATGTCCATTTTAACCCTAAAGTGGCTGATGTTGCCGCTGAGTTCGCAGAGAAAGTGCGCATTAACCCAGGCAACTATGTAGACCCTGCCCGACAATTCAAATCTTTATCTTATACAGACGAAGAGTACAATTCAGAACTTGAAAAAATTCGCACTCGGCTTACCTCTTTTATTAACATCTGCAAAGAAAATCATACTGCTATTCGTATAGGAGTGAATCATGGCTCTTTATCAGATAGAATCATGTCTCACTACGGAGACACTCCCGCTGGTATGGTCGAATCTTGCATGGAATTCCTACGTATTTGCAGAGATGAGAATTTCCTCAATGTAGTTATTTCTATCAAGGCTTCTAATACTGTCATTATGGTACAAACCATAAGACTCTTAGTAGCAACTCTTGAAAAAGAAAACATGTTTTTTCCTCTTCACCTTGGTGTTACCGAAGCAGGTGAAGGAGAAGATGGACGCATTAAGTCTGCTCTCGGCATCGGAGCCTTATTAGCAGATGGCCTAGGTGATACCATTCGAGTTTCCTTGAGTGAAGCTCCTGAAAAAGAAATTCCTGTGGCTCAAAAATTAGTAGATTATATTATTCAAAGAAAAGATCACCCTTATATTCCAGGTGTCCAAGCAACAGAATTTAATTACTTAACCCCTAAACGCCGCAAAACAACTGCTGTCAAAAATATAGGAGGAGATAATGTTCCTGTTGTTCTAGCAGATAGAATGGATGGAAAAATAGATGTAGATAAAGATTTTACTCCCGATTATATTTATGTTGGTCAAAATCTCCCTATTGAAAAAGAAAAAGCTGAGTATATAGTTGATGCTTCCCATTGGAACGGAGAAGACCATACATGGCCTGCCTTCAACTTTGAGCAATTAGATCTTATGCAATCTAACAATGCAAAACTCAAGTTTTTATTTATTCCATATATGGCAATGACAGATCAGGTGATTGATCTACTAAAAAAACACCCTGAAGTTGTAATTATATCACAATCAAATCATCCAAACCGATTAGGAGAACACAGAGCTCTCGCACATCAATTAATGAATGAGGGTATTGAGAATCCTCTTCTATTCTTTCAACATTATCAAGAAGATGACATAGAAAACTTTCAGATCAAATCTGCTGCAGATATGGGAGCATTAATATTGGATGGATTCTGTGATGGATTATATCTGTTCAATCAAGGAACACTTAGTCATGCTCAAATAGACTCTACATCATTTAGTATTTTACAAGCAGGAAGAGTAAGGACTGTAAAAACAGAATATATTTCATGCCCTGGCTGTGGTAGGACAATGTTTAACCTTGAAAAAACAATTGCACGAGTAAAAGCATCAACCAATCATTTAAAAGGATTAAAAATTGGCATTATGGGATGTATTGTTAATGGTCCAGGTGAAATGGCTGATTCTGATTACGGCTATGTGGGAGCAGGAAGAGGAAAAGTAAGCCTATACAAAAAGAAAGAATGTATTGAAAAAAACATTCCTGAAGAAGAAGCTGTAGATCGCTTAATTGAGCTCATTAAGTCTCAAGGTGATTACAAGGAAACCGATGAAGATTAATCTGATTCAGATATAAAGAAAGGGGAGCATGCTCCCCTTTTTTTATACAGTTATTAATAACTAAATTAATAGTTTTCTTTCATTATTTCAAAATAAGATTGTGGGTGAAGACATGCAGGGCATAATTTTGGAGCTGTCTTACCAGCATGGATGTAACCACAGTTGCGACATTGCCATAGAACTTCACCTTCTCTTGCAAAAACAGCTGTGTTTTCGATGTTGCTAATAAACTTACGGTAACGATCTTCGTGACCTTTTTCAGCCTTTGCAATCATACGATACATAGTAGCAATTTCAGGGAAACCTTCTTTTTCAGCAACATCTGCAAAATGAGGATAATCATGAGACCATTCTTGGTGCTCACCCATAGCAGCAGCATTTAGGTTTTCAAGAGTTGTACCTATAACACCAGCAGGATATGATGCTGTTATTTCTACTGCACCACCTTCAAGAAATTTAAACATACGTTTTGCATGTTCTTTTTCTTGATTAGCTGTTTCTGTAAAAATATCAGCAATTTGTTCATAACCTTCTTTCTTAGCAGTACTTGCGAAATAAGTATAACGCATACGAGCTTGAGACTCACCAGCAAATGATGTTAAAAGATTTTTTTCAGTTTGAGTTCCTTTTACACTTTTAGCCATAATTTTATTATTTTAAATTGGTTATAAAAATACTTTACTAGATAGTTTTACACACAAACAAACATATAAAAAACTCTGAACTAATCCAACAAAGATGAGCTTTAGTTTTAACTAAATTCACATAATTTGATCCTTTGTTTAAACATTAGCAAAAACTTAAAACTCTATCATATTTTGCGTAATTTTGTAAATATCTACAAATTTCTATTTAATATTTTACAAAATGTTTGAATTCAAACCTAAGTTATTCAAATCTCTAAAGAACTATTCTAAAGAGACTTTTATGTCGGACCTAATGGCTGGTGTAATTGTCGGTATAGTTGCGCTACCGCTAGCGATTGCGTTCGGTATAGCCAGTGGCGTATCTCCTGAGAAAGGAATTATTACTGCAATTATAGCTGGATTCATTATCTCTGTCTTCGGTGGAAGCAACGTCCAAATTGGGGGTCCAACAGGTGCGTTTATTGTTATTATTTATGGTATCATTCAAGACTATGGGACTTCAGGACTTATAGCTGCCACATTAATGGCTGGATTTATGCTCATTGCTATGGGCCTATTCAAGCTTGGAACAATTATCAAGTTCATTCCCTATCCCATTATTGTCGGCTTTACAAGTGGTATTGCTGTCACCATTTTCACAACACAAATAGGGGATGCCTTTGGACTTAATTTTGGTGGAGAAGCTGTTCCTGGCGACTTTATTAGTAAGCTGATTCTCTACTTTAAATGCTTTGGAACTATTGATATATGGAATACACTTATCACAGCAGGTAGTTTATTCCTTATTGTTATATCTCCTCGCTTTTCAAAAAAAATACCAGGATCTCTAATAGCCATTATATTAATGACTGTTATAGCTTATTTGCTAAAAGAATATGCAGGAGCAACAACTATATCCACAATTGGAGATAGATATACAATTAATGCAGCGCTGCCCAGCTTAGAAATTCCTCCATTGGGGTGGGAATCTATAAAAAATTTATTTCCTGTTGCTGGTGTAATAGCAATTCTTGGAGCTATTGAATCCTTGCTTTCTGCTACAGTTGCAGATGGTGTAACAGGAGACAGACATGACTCTAATACTGAGCTTGTCGCTCAGGGTATAGCCAATGTGGTCACACCATTATTCGGTGGAATCCCTGCAACAGGAGCTATTGCTCGTACCATGACTAATATTAATAATGGTGGTAAAACTCCAATTGCTGGTATCATTCACGCTATTATTCTTCTACTTATACTATTATTCTTAATGCCCCTTGCTCAATACATACCTATGGCATGCTTGGCTGGTGTGCTTATGGTTGTGGCTTACAATATGAGCGAGTGGAGAACATTTAAGGCGTTGATGAAAAATCCAAAATCTGATGTCGCAGTACTTCTTACAACATTCCTACTTACAGTTATATTCGACCTTGTTATAGCCATTCAATTAGGCTTATTATTGGCTTGCTTATTATTTATGAAGCGCGTGGCTGAAACAACTATTGTTTCTGTAAGCAGAAAAAAGGTAGAATTAACCAAAGACCTGGGACCCGCTTTCAAAAAAGAAGAAATTGATATTCCACAAGGTGTTGAAGTTTATGAAATTGATGGACCTTACTTCTTTGGTATTGCCAATCGTTTTGAAGAATTAATGATCACGCTTAAAGAAAGACCTAAAGTAAGAATATTTAGAATGAGAAAAGTTCCTTTTATTGATTCCACAGGGATACAGAACTTAACGACTCTTTGGAGAACATCTAAAAGAGAACACATAACTGTAGTTCTATCAGGTGTTGTCCCTTCTGTACATGAAACATTACAAAAGGCTGGTTTTAATCAATACATAGGCGAGGAAAATATATGTCCAGATATTTATGTGGCAATTGAAAGATCTAAGCAAATTTTAGAAGAAAAAGAAGCAGCTACTAAATAAATTATAACATTAATATAGAAAAAGGCAAGAATCGATTCTTGCCTTTTTCTATATTATATACTATAAACCAACTTTATTACTTCTCAAATCTCTCAACAAAAGCTCTATTAATCTTTTCTGAAATAGAAGTAAATTCTTCAGAAGACAACTTGAGTTTTGGATTTGATATAATCATATCTGATTCCTTGGTAATAGGAATCAAATGAATATGAGCATGAGGAACTTCTAGTCCCATAACAGCTACTCCAATACGTTTACATGGAATTACAGACTCTATTATAAGAGCCACATGCTTGGCAAACACGTGCATAGCAGCTAATTCCTCATCGGATAAGTCGAATATATAATCAACTTCCCTCTTCGGTACAACCAGTGTATGTCCTTTAGAAAGAGGATTTATATCTAAAAAAGCATAGAACTGATCATTCTCAGCTATCTTGTAGCTAGGAATTTCACCATTTATTATTTTTGTAAATATTGTTGCCATTGTCTTAAGGTTAAAAGGTTTGTGCTATCAAATTTAAATAGAAATATCTACTACTTCAAGAGTAATCATTCCTTGAGGAACTTTAATTTCAGCTACATCTCCTACTTTCTTACCAAGTAAACCTTGTGCTATAGGGGTACTTACTGCAATTTTACCTTTTCTCAAATCCGCTTCACTTTCAGACACAATGGTATATTTCATTTTCTTACCATTCTTAACATTCTTAAGTTCCACTGTATTGAGTATTTGAACAGAGTCAGTACTCAATTTTGACTCATCTATAATACGAGCATCAGCAATAATTAATTTAAGTCTGTTAATCTTCATTTCTAACATGCCTTGTGCTTCCTTTGCAGCATCATATTCAGCATTTTCAGACAAATCACCCTTGTCTCTTGCTTCAGCTATTTGACGAGATATTTCTGGACGTTGTACGGTTTCGAGTTCTCTTAACTCCTCCATAAGGTCATTATAACCACTTTCTGACATATATGCCATATTCAATCCTCCTTAATTTCTTTTTTGTTTAAATTTTAATAAAAAAGAATTCCAACATAGCTATGTTGGAACCCTAAACTATATTCTATAATTATTTTATACTTTCTTGTTTATCTGTAATGCAAAGATAACTTTTTATCTTTATTGAATCAAACTATTATTGATGCTATTAAGCAACTTATAGATAGATTAAACGATGAGTTTATAAGTTATAGTAGTGTTTTTAAAGTGCGTTCTATATCCTCAACTTGATCTCCGCGAACCACTAATTCATTGTTTTTATTTATCAAGAAATAAGCAGGTATCTCTTTCACATTATACGTTGTAGCATAATTAGAGTAGATACCATGGCCATCTCTAACGCATATCCAAGGTAGATTATCTATTGCTGTTTTCCAAAAATGCTCATCTGCATCTAAAGAAATTTGATAAATTTCAAAACCATTTTTAGCATATTTATCATACAAATCTCTCAAAGCAAAAACATGAGCTGATGAAACAGGACTTTGATAAATAGTAAAGTCTAATAATACAACTTTCCCTTTTAAATCACTTAATTTTCTCACCTTACCTTGCATATCTCTAAGCTCGATGTCTATCAATCCAGTTACATTCACTTTTTCTTGAGGAACATCCAACGTTTCAACTTTAGGCTTGCGAGTATTTTTCATCCCTTTAATCACTATATTATAAAGATTCTTTGAGCGATTAGCATGTGGATAGTTTTCATTTAAGCTAGTTGCTACTGCAGCAAATGCTCTTAAATCCTCTTTATTATTTAATGGATCAAATAACATGAATCCATTTATTTTAGGGAATAAAGCATAGTATGCAGCTGTTGTATTAGGAGCTATAAATATATAATTATGTTTAATATCTTCTTTATAAGCAGTAAACAATTTTTGTAAATTCTCCTGTAATGACTTGTTAGATATTTTTCCTTTACGTAAATCTTCCAACAATTTATCAACATCTTTCTGCAGAGCCATCTGCTTAAGGGTAATCTCTTTAATTCTTTGACCATTTTCTGACCCTTCTATAGAATAATCTGTAGAAAAGGTATCATAGTTAGCTTGAATCTTTACTACTTCAGTTGAATCTATAGAAAAATTAATAACCTTGTTATCAATTCTCAAACGATAATATTCAGGAGATTCAGGATACTCAGACTCAAAAGAGAATAGTCCTTTCGCATTTAATTTCATAGAGTCTAAAGGAATAAGACCTTGTAGCTTAGATGCTTCAAGATAAATTATTTTATCAGAGGCTCCAGAAACTTTTCCTTCTATTGTGAATTTTGCGCTTGGCGAGCAAGCAGCCAAAACTAAAAGAATAGCAAATGTCAGTAGTATTGAGATTTTCTTCATAATTTGTGTGTAAATCATTTTTTGCAAATATACTCCTTTTCACTCTTATGCAAAGCTTTTTAATAGTAACTTACCAAAAAAGAATCTTCAGAAGTCCAAAATACAATATTTTAACTCATTCACACCACTTTAGAACGATTAATTATTTATCTTTGCATGAATTTTGAAGAAAAGAAATAGATAAAACAATTTTTATGATTAACCCAATTGTTAAAACAATCGAGTTAGGTGATGGAAGAACAATCACTCTCGAAACGGGAAAGCTAGCAAAACAGGCAGATGGTGCTGTAATGCTGCGCATGGGAAACACCATGATGTTAGCTACTGTTTGTGCAGCCAAAGATGCAGTTCCCGGAACTGATTTTATGCCACTACAAGTAGAGTATAAAGAAAAATTCTCCGCTTTTGGTCGCTTTCCAGGTGGGTTCACAAGAAGAGAAGGAAGAGCCTCTGATTATGAAATCCTTACTTGCCGCTTAGTTGACCGTGCTCTTCGTCCTTTATTCCCCGACGATTACCACGCAGAAGTTTATGTAAACATCATATTGTTCTCAGCAGATGGTGTTGATATGCCAGATGCTCTTGCAGGTCTTGCTGCTTCAGCAGCACTAGCAGTATCTGACATCCCATTCCACGGACCAATTTCTGAAGTACGTGTAGCACGTACTGATGGAAAATTTATTATAAATCCTACCTTCGAACAACTTGAAAAAGCTGACATGGACATCATGGTTGCAGCGACATACGAAAACATCATGATGGTTGAAGGTGAAATGAGTGAAGTTTCAGAAGCTGAATTATTAGAAGCTATGAAAGTTGCTCATGAAGCAATTAAAGTTCATTGCAAAGCTCAAATAGAATTAGCTGAAGCAGTAGGCTCAACAGTTAAACGTGAATACAACCACGAAGAAAACGACGAAGATCTACGTAAAGCAGTTCACGAAGCTTGTTATGAAAAAGCATACGCTGTTGCAGCTTCAGGAAATGCAAACAAACATGAAAGATTTGATGCTTTCGAAGCTATAAAAGAAGAATTTAAGGCTCAGTTCACTGAGGAAGAACTTGAAGAAAAAGAAGCTTTAATCAATAAATATTATCACGACGTAGAGAAAGAAGCAATGCGCCGTAGCATCCTTGATGAAGGTAAGCGTCTTGATGGACGTAAGACAACTCAAGTTCGCCCTATTTGGAGTGAAGTTGATTGCCTTCCTGGCCCTCATGGTTCAGCTGTCTTTACAAGAGGTGAAACTCAAGCTCTTTGTACTGTAACTTTAGGTACTAAATCTGACGAAAAAATTATAGATGATGTTCTTTGTCATGGTAAAGAACGATTCTTACTACATTATAATTTTCCTCCATTCTCAACTGGTGAAGCTAGACCTCAGAGAGGTGTTGGTCGTCGTGAAGTTGGTCATGGTAACCTAGCTCACAGAGCTCTTAAGAGAATGATTCCTGAGAACTATCCATACGTAATCCGTGTGATTTCTGATATTCTTGAATCTAACGGTTCTTCATCAATGGCCACTGTTTGCGGTGGTACATTAGCTTTAATGGATGCAGGTGTTCAAATTAAGAAACCCGTATCTGGTATTGCAATGGGATTAATTAAAAATCCAGGAGAAGATAAATATGCTGTGCTTTCTGATATTCTAGGAGATGAAGATCACCTTGGTGATATGGACTTCAAGGTAACAGGAACAAAAGACGGTATTACTGCAACTCAAATGGATATCAAAGTTGATGGTTTATCATTTGACATTCTTGAAAAAGCGCTTAATCAAGCGAAAGAAGGTCGTATGCACATCCTTGATAAGATCCTAGAAACGCTAGATGCTCCACGCACAGATCTTAAACCTCATGCTCCAAGAATTGAAAAGATGACTATTCCTAAAGAATTCATCGGTGCAATCATAGGACCTGGTGGTAAGATTATTCAAAATATGCAAGAAGAAACTGGTGCAACTATTACCATTGAGGAAACTGAAGCAGGAGAAGGTTCTATTGAAATTTCTGCTACTAACAAGAAAAGCATTGACGATGCTGTAAGAATGATTAAAGCTATCGTTGCTGTTCCTGAAGTAGGTGAAGTTTACACGGGTAAGGTTCGCTCAATTATGCCTTATGGTGCATTTATTGAATTCCTTCCAGGTAAAGATGGACTACTCCATATTTCTGAAATAGAATGGAGAAGACTAGACAAAGTAGAAGATGCTGGAATTCATGAAAATGACGAAATAGAAGTAAAACTTATTGATATTGATAGAAAGACTGGTAAGTTCAAACTATCTCATAAAGTTCTTCTTCCTCGTCCAGAAAGACAAAATAATGAAAACTAATTTAGTTTTTTAGTATAAAAGAAAAGCCTAGGTCAATTGATCTAGGCTTTTCTTTTATATATTAAAAAGGACTTTATTTATATTCTATTATGGGTAGTTCTCCGGTCAAAGCACCCAAAGCATTTGAAGCTAAGGCCTCCATTTCATCTTCACCAGGATAAACATAAATAGGAGCAAGAAACTCCACTCTCTTTTTCAACTCATCAATGACATAATCAGAGTATGCAATACCTCCAGTAAAGAGAATAGCGTCAAACTTACCATAAAAAACAGTAGCAGAAGCTCCAATGGTTTTAGCTACATTATAAATCATTGCATCCAATACTAGTTTTGCTTTTTGATCGCCTTTCTGAATACGGCACATAATTTCAGCTACATCAGTTGTACCCAAATGGGCAGCAAGACCAGCCTGACCAGATATTCTCTTTTTTAAATCTTCACGAGAATATCTCCCACTAAAGCATAAATCAACTAACTGACCAGCTGGTAAAGTTCCTGCACGCTCGGGCGAGAATGGTCCTTCCCCATCCAATGCATTATTGACATCAACAACTTTCCCCTTTTTATGAGCTCCAACTGATATCCCTCCACCTAAATGACAAATAACAAGATCCAAATCTTCGTATTTTGCATGATGCTCTTTAGCAAAACGCCTAGCAATAGCTTTCTGATTTAAAGCGTGAAAAATAGAGATGCGAGGAAGCAAAGGAGAACCTGAAACACGAGCAATATCATCTAGTTCATCGACAACTCCTGGATCTGCTATAAAAGCTTTACAGTTGGGAATATTACTTGCTAATTCTGCAGCAATCAAACAACCTAAATTACACGCATGAGTTCGAGTTGCATGAATTGTATCATAACGCATAGCCGTATTAATCACATATACACCCCCGCAAATAGGCTTTACCAAGCCTCCTCTTCCAATAACTGCATCAAACTGAAAAGAAATATTTTGCCTCTGTAATTCCTTTAATATTAATTCTTTTCTAAATTTAAACTGATCGGTCACATGAGGAAATTCAGAAAGATCTGAAACGTCATGCATGATCTTTTTCTTAAAAATCGCAGTTTCATTTTCAAAGACAGCCATCTTTGTTGATGTTGATCCTGGGTTAACTACCAATATTTTCATTCTTAATTAATTCGATTTGAAGTTAAACACGCCATCGCTATGCTATTATACTTTGACATAGCAGAGTCACTTCTCGAAGTGATTACGACAGGGCAAATAGTACCCATCAGTGCACCAGCCATTTCTGCCTTTGCAAACAAGGATATCGTTTTATAAAATACATTTCCCGACTCAATATTAGGAAACATTAAAGCATCTGCATCACCCGAAATAGGTGATTCTATCCCTTTAATATCGGCTGATTCTTTATCACATGCCGTATAAACGTCCATAGGGCCATCAACTACAACAGAACCATAACTTCCATTTTGTGCCTCTTCAATAAGCTGTATATAATCTAAGCTATGTGGGAATTTAGCACTTACTTTCTCCGTGAAATGAATAAGAGCTATCTTCGGAATCTTTATACCAAAACTTCTACAAGCACTTGCCATATAAGACAGCATTGATCCTCTTTGATCTAAAGTAGGATAAGGGATTACAGCAGAATCTAAAAAGAACAAAAGTTTATGATGATTAGGAATCTCAGACACAGACAAGTGAGTTAACACCTTACCCTTTGGGAGCAAACCTTTCTCTTTATTCAATACAATTCGTAACAGATTATCTGTATTAATTAATCCTTTCATCAAGATATCTGCTTTATTCTCATGAATTAATTTCACGGCCTCTTTAGCGGCTTCATCTGAGTCTTGCACATCAATGAATTGAACAGATTGTGGGTATTTACTAAAAATAGCGTAGTGCTCAACCTTATCTTTTGGACCAACCATTATTACGTCTATAAAACCATCTTCAATGGCCTTAGATATAGCTACTTCGGAATGCGAGTCAACTCCAAATACCACAGCAACTCTCTTCTTTATTTTATGCTCCTTGAGACGTTCAATCATCGTCTTAAAGCTATTTATCAATTTCATATTATAATCGTGTTTTGAACAAATATCTAAAAAAGAATGATAATTCAGATATTAATCTTAACAAATGTAAGGGTTTATAAGTTTAGTAACTTATTAATTATCAAATTATAATTGCAAATTGGTACAAAAAATAGATGTTTTACTGTATGTTTGCATAAAAATAGACTCTATTCAAATCATATTTATGAACAGTCTTCAACTACCTCCATCACTCCAGGAGAATGATAAGGTTTTAATTATTTCTCCTTCTGGAAAGATTGATAAACGCTTATTAAAAGGTATAAAAGAAAGATTAACAAGCTGGGGATTACAGCCATTACAAGGTAAACATGCTGCAGCTAAGTCGGGTTCTTTTGCAGGTACAATTAAACAAAGGTTAGCAGACTTACAATATGGTCTTGACCGCAGCGATATTAAAGCCATATTTTGTAGTAGAGGTGGTTATGGTGCTATACAGCTCTTAGAAAAACTAAACCTCAGTCTTTTCAGAAAAAATCCCAAATGGCTAGTGGGATATAGTGATATAACAGCCTTACACTCCTTACTACAAAAAGAAGGCTTTGCATCATTACATGCACCAATGGCTAGACACTTTACTTTTGAGCCTAAAGATGATTTAGCCATCACTTTTATCAAGCAGATCCTAACCGGAGAAAATATGCACTACATTATCAAAGGGCATAAGTACAATAATAAAGGTAGAATACAAGGTGTTTTAAGAGGCGGCAACTTAGCTGTTTTACAAGGTCTAAGAAATACTCCTTACGAGTACGATTCCAAAGGAACTATTCTATATGTTGAGGATGTTAACGAAACTCCTAACGAAGTACAGAGAATGTTTTATAACTTAAAATATAGTGGAGTCCTTGACAAGCTTTCAGGATTAATTTTAGGTCAATTTACAGAAACCTTCAACAACAAAAATATCACTGAAGAGGTATATAAAAGCATATACCCCCTTTTAAAATCGTATAAATATCCTATGCTATTTAACTTCCCTATAGGTCATGTACCCAAAAATTATCCATTAATAAATGGTTCTTTAGCTGAATTAATAGTGAATAGAAGCACTGCCGAACTAAAATTTGGATAAAGTCGCAATCGAATTACACTTTCTGATTGAAATTCATTAATTTTGAGAAATTCTAAACTTATTAAGCATGAATAAATTAGGATTGTCTTTGGTGACAATACTATTACCTATAGCCTTAGTAGCTTGTGGAAGCAGTAGTAAAAAATCAAATAATACAGAAGAACAGACTACTACAGAACGAAAGGTAGATGTTCCTTTGTTCAACGCCGATAGTGCCTACAACTATATTCAAAAGCAAGTCGATTTTGGGCCACGTGTGCCTAACAGTAAAGGACATAAAGAGTGTGCCGACTTTTTAGAAGCCAAACTAGCTGAGTTTGGTGCAAAGACTTATAGACAAAACTTTGATGCAATAGCCTATGATGGAACTATTCTTCAAGCAAGTAATATTATTGGAGCCTATAAGCCTGAATCAAAAAAAAGAGTTGCACTATTTGCTCATTGGGATACTAGACCATGGGCTGATAATGATCCTGATAAAGCAAATCATCATACCCCTATTCTGGGAGCCAATGATGGTGCTAGTGGTGTAGGTGTTTTACTAGAAATAGCAAGACAAATACAAAAAAAAGAACCCTCTATAGGTATAGATATTATCTTTTTTGATGCAGAAGATTATGGTGCACCACAATTTTACAAAGGAATACACAAAGAAGAACACTGGTGTTTGGGCTCTCAATACTGGAGTAGAGTACCACACGTAGAAAACTACTTTGCTCGATTTGGAATTTTATTGGATATGGTTGGAGCAAAAAATGCAACATTCTATAAAGAACGTATATCCACTTCTTATGCAAATAATATTGTAAAAAAAGTATGGAGTAAAGCTAGAGAATTAGGATATAGCAATTACTTTATCAATAAAGATGGCTGGGAAATTATAGATGACCATTTATTTATTAATAAGCTAACCAATATCAAAACAATAGATATTATACCCTATTATCCCAATAATGAAAAGTCGAGTTTTGGAAATACTTGGCATACTGTAAAAGATAATATGGATGATATAGATACAACAACGTTAAATGCTGTCGGACAAACCGTACTAGCAGTAATATATAATGAACAATAATTAGAACCATGACAATAAACGAGTTACAAGAAGAGGTTATTGAGGAATTTAATAGCTTTGACGATTGGATGGACCGCTACCAACTTTTAATCGACCTTGGTAACGAACAAGAAGAATTAGACCCAAAGTACAAGACAGAGCAAAATCTTATTGAAGGATGTCAAAGTAGAGTTTGGCTACAAGCAGATTTAGTAAATGGAAAAATCATTTTCAAAGCCGAAAGTGATGCCCTTATTGTTAAAGGGATCATTGCTTTACTAATCAGAGTACTTTCAAACCATACTCCAGATGAGATTCTTAGTTCTGATTTACATTTTATTGAAACAATCGGATTAAGAGAACACCTTTCTCCAACAAGAAGTAATGGCTTGTTATCAATGGTAAAGCAAATGAGAATATATGCACTTGCTTATAAAGCTAAACAAGAAGCAAAATAAAACATCTGTATTTACATAGAAAGGAGAGCCAATGAGGTTCTCCTTTTTATTGACTTCAAGTTTTTCGAGATCTTAGAAATTTCAAGATTAGAGAGTCTAGAGGTTCAACCAGATTAGATGGGTTTTACATGAATAAACTAGTAAATAGATTGCACAAATAATTACTTACTGAGCTTTATGCAAACTAGATTTTTTGTCATTTTTTAATGAATACTCGTTTTATTCTAACACCGACATGACAACAACATATCCTAGTCAAAGAAACCTCTTGACACCGACATGATGAAATCATAACCCTGATAAGAATAATAATCTATCACCCCAAAAAGATGATTCAGAAGATAAAAGGATGAGCAATTTATAGGAGTGTAGGCTTTCACTCTGTACTGTTATAAAACCCTTCTATTTACGACCGACTCCGTGACTTCTGATAGACAACCCTAGCCACTACAGAAAAGACAATTAGAGTCACTAAAAAGACTATCCAGCCGTACGGATGTTGTACACTCCAATAGCTATCATCGACAGTTTCCTCTAACGAACCTTCAGTATAGTTCAATACCATCAGAAATGAAGCATTATTAATAATATGTATTAAAATAGATGGGAGTATACTTTTGGATTGATAATAAATCCAGCCAAATAATAAACCTAGCAGAGTAGCTCCAAGCATCTGAACTGGCTGACCATGTAAAACACCAAAAACTAATGCAGAAATAACAATAGCGATTGCAGGATTTACCTCCTTAATCAGTATCTCAATAAGTATTCTACGAAAAACAATTTCTTCTAAAATAGGTACTAAAATAGCAATGCTAAATAAACCGATGATTCCCGAATGTAATAACACCTTACTCTGCTCCATCATCTCTTGCTGAGAATCAACAAAAAAAGATAGAATAAAACTATTGAGGGCGGCCCCAAGGAAACCTAAAATTAAGCAAAGAGTAAGATAAAAGGGAGATAGCTTTTGCCACTTATCGACAATGCCACGGATTGGTTTCCAAAAATACAAGACTAATAAAGTTATAATGGAGCTTATAAATGTAGAGTAACCTATCAATTTACTATTAAATACAACTTGATCGACAGTATCTTTATCTACAAAGAAGTCAGAGCCTATAGAAAACGAGATGAACACAAAAAACTTGACTATTAAGAACAAGCCCAACACTCCTGCTATCTTTATTAATCCTTTCATAAAGTAGTATTTTATCTTTTTAATGTTTAACAAAGGAATAGATTATTCAAATAGTGAACAAGAGATTTAGCCCTTAAAATTAAAGACATAAAAAAAGCAGAGGTACTCCTCTGCCTATACGGATCTTATTTACTTTATCAATTCTCTAACGGACTCCTCATCTCGATGCAGTTGTTCAACCAATTTATCTATAGAAGAGAACTTTACTTCATCACGTAGCCTATGTTTAAACAAAAGACGGATACTTTTATTGTAGATATCCTTGTTAAAATCTAAAATATTCACTTCTATACTTCGATTCGGACCATCATCTACCGTTGGACGATGTCCAATATTTAGCATACCCCAATATTCTTCTTGATTGTCTTCTACAAGAACTTTCACGGCATATACACCATCTTTAGGTATCAGTTTATCTGGACTAGATACATTGACATTCGCTGTGGGAAAACCAATAGTCCTACCCAACTGCTTCCCTTGTATCACTTTTCCTTCTAAAAAATAAGGATATCCTAAATACTGTTCTGCTAATAAAACATCCCCAGCATCTATAGCCTTACGAATGTAAGATGAACTGACATCTACTGAGTCATCATAAAAAGCTTTAGCTTGTATTACTTCAATCCCCAACTCTTTACCATACCGACAATAATCTTCAAATCCTTCTTCTCTATTATGTCCAAAACGATGGTCATAACCTATAACAAGTACCTTTACGTTATATTTATCTTTTAAAATAAACTGCATAAATTCTCTTGCTGTAAGTTGAGAAAGCTCCTTCGTAAAATCGATTAAAAAGCAATAATCCACACTCGTTTTAGCTAACAACTCCAACTTTTCATCACGGATAGTTAAGTGCTCCATCACTGTATCCGGACGCATAACCTTAGCTGGGTGAATAGGGAAAGTAAGCAAAGCTGATTTTAAATCCCTTCGATTAGCTTCAGCTAACACTTGTTTTATCAGATAGTAATGCCCTTTATGTACTCCATCAAAAAAGCCTATACTAGCTACACATGGACTTGGAATTGTATTTGATTTTTTGTCTATAATCTGCATAATTGTTATTCATTGTCAAACAAAAAGCTCCAATCTTCATTGGCTTTTGGGGTATATGTTTTTATACCTAAAGTTTCTGCTGCTTTTGTGTTTTCTGGACGATCATCAATAAAGAGTGTCTCATGAGGCTCAATATTGGCATTTTCTAAAACACGCTCAAAGATAGTGATTTCTGGTTTACATGTTCTTAAACGAAACGAAAGGTATTCCTGTTCAAAAAAATCTTCAGCTCTGAATCCTCTATATTGAAAAGGATTATCTAGTGCCCACTGCCAATGAATACTATTGGTATTACTTAGTAAAAATACAACATAGTGAGATCGTAACTCTAACAATAAATCGAGTTTATATCGAGGTATACCAATAAGCATCCCATTCCATGCATAATCAATATCTTCATCAGAAACATCTTTTAGAACCTCATTTTTAGACCGTATAAAGCTTCTAAACTCATTGGCATCAATATCTCCTCGCTCAAAACGTTGAAATATGACTTTAAAATCTTCAGCTGCCATAAATTTAGCAGCCTCTTTTACGCCTAGCTCTTCAAAACGATGGACACATCTTTCTGGATCTATATCTATTAAGACTCCACCTAAATCAAAAACAATATTACGTATCCTCTCTTCTGTTTTCATCATCTATTTTATCTAGTTTTAAGTCTCTTAATCATTCGAATACCCTCTCCAATCCAAAGAGTCAGAGATGTTAATCCTATTATTTCCATCCACGACGAAAAAGTCAATGGTTCACAGCGGAAAACAGCTCCTCCATATTCCACAATAATTAATTGACCTACAAAGATCAAGATTGAAACTAACCAAAAGGCTTTTGAACTAAACAATCCATAAAAAGTAGAATGATTAGTACCGAAAACTCTCATGTTGAATAAGTTCCAAAACTGTAAGAACACAAAGAATGTAAAGAAATATGTCAAATGATAAGTAGTTAATCCTTCTGGTAATCCTTTAAAATAATACAGCATCCCTAGTAATATAGCTAGGAAGATCATGCCTATACTAAGAATAGTACGCCCCATTGTTCTAGTTATAATAAAATCGGTAGATTTGCGAGGCTTATCTTTCATTACATCTATACTTGGAGGTATAGAAGCTAGAGCTAATGCTGCAAAAGTATCCATAATAAGATTTACCCATAACATTTGAGTTATAGTTAATGGAAGTTCTGCTCCGGTAATACCCCCTAACAATACTAATAATAATGCTAATAAATTGATTGTTAATTGAAAGACAATAAATCTTTGAATATTTTGATAAAGTGAGCGTCCCCACATAACAGCAGTACTGATACTATTAAAGGAATCATCTAGTAATGTTATATCACTAGCTTCCTTGGCAACGGCTGTACCCGATCCCATAGACAGACCTACTTGCGCAAAGTTTAAAGCAGGAGCATCATTAGTTCCATCACCTGTAACA
>NZ_DYYK01000051.1:0-7137 GCF_020741705.1 Bacteroides coprosuis | reverse complement strand
TAAAGAATCAGATCATGAAGTGTCTTTTGGATGGTTTGGTGGTTGGAATGCTGATCAAGCAACAATGGGTTCTCGTTTAACTTCTGCCCCAGATAGTATTGATATAATATCCATATGGGGTAAATATTGGGATATTACCCCTGCTCAAAAAGCTGATTTAAGGTATGTACAAGAAAATTATGGAACGAAAGTAACTTATACAATTTTTGCCCATGAAGTACCAGAACCTTTTGAACCTACTCCTGAAGGAGTTGCTGATTATGCAAAAGCCTTGGCTGATACAATGTATAAATATAATTATGATGGTATTGATTTAGATTATGAACCAGGATTTGGAGGTCAAGGGCCATTAGTGGGGCACGACAATAAGTTAATGACAGCCTTTGTAGAGGCTTTGGGAAAATATTTTGGACCTAAATCAGGGACCAATAAATTATTTTTAATAGATGGTGTTCCTTATGCGGTAGAGAAGCATTTAGCAGAGTATTTTGACTATGGAATCGTTCAAGCATATAGTTCACCTGGTGATAATGATCTTCAAGGACGTTTTAATAATGCTTTAAAGAAGGGATGGAATCCAGAACAGTATATTTTTGCTGAAGATTTTGAAAGACATTGGGAAACTGGAGGATATAGTAGTTATAGGCACACATTGGAAGATGGTACTATTATATATGTTCCTTCCTTAGAGGGAATGGCACGTTTCCAGCCCACTGTGGATGGAGAGAAAAAGATAAAAGGTGGTGTAGGTACTTATCACATGGAGTATGAATATAAACATACTCCAGAATATAAATATCTAAGAGCTGCAATTCAATTAATGAATCCTTCTAAATGAAAATAGATATGAAAAAAATATTTAATTATTTAATTATAATTAGCCTTTTCTGTGCATGTCAAAATTCAAAAGATTATAGAGATGTGTTATTTATGACAGGGACAGAAGATAGTAATTTGAGAAATATTACAGTTTCTGATGAGCCCACAGATATAGCTTTTAGTGTGAGTGCTTCAACTCCTTTAGACAAAAGTGTCGAAATCAGTTTAGCTATCGATTCAAAACTTATAGACCAATATAATTTAAAATATAATAAGAACTATAAGATTTTACCAGAAGGTGCATTTGAACTTTCCAGTAAAGAAGTGGTTATTGAAGAGGATAGATATATTTCTGATCCTTTGAAATTAACTGTTTGGCAAACAGAAGACTATCAAGAAGGAGTTACTTATGCTCTTCCTATAAAGATTCAGAGAAACTCTGGAGGAATAGATATTCTAAATGGATCATCTTATGTGTTGTTTATAATTAAGAGTATAACAATAACTCAGGCTGCATCTCTTACTAATAATTATTTTGCTGTAGATTTTGCATCTCAAAATGATGTATCATTAAAGGCTCTACCATCTGCTACATATGAAACTAGAATTTATGTAAATAATTTCCAACAAAGAAATCCTTACATTAGTAGTGTTATGGGATTAGAGGAGAATTTTTTGTTAAGATTTGGTGATGCTTCTATCAAACCAAATCAACTTCAGATTGCAAAACCTGGATTAACAAGTTCTACGCAATTTAGTGAAGGTAAATGGTATCATATTGCCGCTGTATTTGATAATGGAGAGGTAAGAATGTATATCAATGGTAAACTAGAAACGTCAGGTACACATTCTGAGGCTAAAGTTTTGGATTTAACAAAAGTTTATTCAGATAAGAGTTTTATGATAGGACGTTCAGCCAATGGTAGAGGATTGGATGGTTACATAAGCGAGTGTAGGGTTTGGTCAAAAGCATTATCACCTGCTGAATTAGCTAATAATGTATGTTATGTAGATCCAACTTCTGAGGGACTTATTTCTTATTGGAGATTTGATACTACAGCAGAAGATGGTAAGACAGTTACAGATATTACAGGCCATGGGTATGATGCAAAAGGTGGAAGGCAAGTGTCTTTTACTGATGGTGTGAAATGTCCTGATTTATAAGAATATTTATTAATCAATACTAGATTAATATTTCTACCCAAAAAAAGTCGAGCTAAGTTGTGTTGTACTTAGCTCGACTTTCACTTTTAATTCAAACAATAATGTATAATTTTTAGAATTGACATCCTAGAGATAATCCGAAATGTATGGGAGCTCCTTTTTGCATAAAGCCATTACCCATTGATTCGAAATAGAAAGTAGCATAGTCTTTATTATAGAGATTTCTTCCCCAAATATCCATGTATGCTTTTCCCTTCTTCAAGCTTAAATTAGCATTTAATGTGCCATAGAATTTTTGACTTACGTCATTTTCTTCTGTCCAATATACTTTCCCAACTCCTGAGTAGCTTACACTTAATAAAACACCATCCAACCATGATCTTTGAGGCATAGCGAAATTAAAATCGATACCTGCATTTAATGTATGGCGAGGAACAAAAGGCACTCTTTTTCCTTTGTAGTCTACTTCTTGAAGTTTTCCATTCATTTTCTTATTTGTTTTGTATTCTGTGAATTCAGCATGAGTGAATCCATATGCAGCATGTAGGCTAATAACTTCATCTACACGATATCTCATTGCTGCCTCTGCCCCGTAGCTACGGCTTTTCCCCGCATTGACGGTTACACGACCTAATCCACTTTGAGCAAATTTTGCAATTTGTTGATTTTTTGTGTCTAGTAAGAATAAGGCATAATCTGCAATGAACTTACCTTGACCAATATTTAAATGGGTTCCTACTTCATAGTTCCAAGTGTATTCTGGTTTGAAGACTGTGGCATCTTCAATGTCAAGAGGATCTGGTGTAGGACCTCCATTTTGTATCATATCCAAGATATGTGGTGGCATATTTTCTTTCATTTTATCTACCATCATATCTACTTTATGCTTTTTATCAGGGTCTAGTTGGTTATATTCTTGCATTAATTTACCCATTACCCCTTTCATCATATCTCCACGCATTACAGTTTGCATCTCAGACTGTATAAGGTCTGAGAACATTTGCACATTGTATCCCCCTGAGCGGTAACCTCTACTTACAGTTGCATAAACAGAATTGTCTTTATCTAAATTATATTGGAGAGCAAATCGAGGTAGAAAGTCAACAGAACTTTTATTTAAATCACCTTGTAGCTTTGGGTTGCTTTCTAACTGAACGTTATAAGGTCCATAGGTTTGCTCTGGCATAGGAAAAGGGGCAACTAAACTAGCTTTAGCACCAAAATCCAGACCATAATGAATAGCACTATTAGAGTTGTATTTCATTTTATTATGCTCGTAATTAACTCTGAAACCAGCAGTTAACGACAAGCCATCAATAAATAAATCGTTGATAGTTGATTGGTGATAAAAAGATCCACTATATATGGGAGTTTTAAAAACACCATCAATGAGTAATTCTTTATCTAGGACATTGAAGTCGGCAAATACTGATGGCTGAATAGGGAAAGGCATTGATCCAATTTGAATAGGAGGTATCATATTGTTTATCATACCTATGCCTTGCTCTAAACCAGTTTTAATGCCACGCTCTATTAGGTTCCTTATTCCATCTTGGTGAAACCACACTGGACCATCAGTCCTTAGGTTTTGAGCAAAACCAAACAGCCCTGTTGTCCATTCCCATTTTCGATTGGGTTTAGATTTAAATATAAATTCTTCAGAAAGAGTATTGAGCTGTTGCTTCTGCATAATTGTAAAGATATCTGCAGGAGAAAAATCTTGATCAATAAACATTCTGTCTTTTAATCTTTGATAACCTGTAATAGCTGAGAAATCAAAATTTACAGCTTGGTATGTTAGATTTAAGCCTGTATTAAAGAGGCTACGTCTGTAGCTATGTTCTTTATTGTTATTTGGTTCTGCATAGGAGTTAGTTTCCTTGTTATAGGCTCCATAAGGAAATCCTCCCTCATCAGAGTATTCATAATTTACATTCAAGTCTAACTTTAAATTAGACGAAGGAATTAGAATACCTCTAAAGCGGCCTCCTCCTGTATCACCTTTATCCATTTGCTTGTCGAGATAGGTGTTTTTAAAGAAGCCTCCTTTATGTTTGAAAAATCCTCCCGTTGAAAATGCGAAATTATTATTTACACGGTGGTAATGAGCAACAGAGGCATCGTAATCACCATAGGTTGATGTCCCAATCTTAAAATCTGTACCCTGATAATCGAAAGGCGATTTAGTATAAACCTTAATTAATCCACCCATAGTATTTCTACCATAAAGAGTACTTTGTGGACCTCTCAAAATATCAATTCGCTCAACATCTGAAAAGTCAAAATCGAAGGCTGATTTATCTATATATGGTACATTATCTACATAGAGTCCTACTGATGGAGTATTTATACGTGATCCAATCCCTCTGATATAAATAGCTGAAGAAAGTTTCGATCCATAATTGGGAATAAAGATGTTGGGCACTGTACCCGTTAAATCTTTAATTGATCTAATTTGATGTGCTTGCATCAATTTTTTGTTGACTTGGGTAACAGAAGTGGGCAATTCCCTTAACTTTCTATTTTCTTTGGGAGATGCAATTACAACAACATCTTCTTCTAAATTATAGACCTTTAGGCTATCTCTGGGTATTTCATCTGGCTGGTCAGCTGAGGCATAAGAGGGAAGAATTACCCCTAATGCCAATAGTGCTGTGAAAATATGTTTTCTTTGTATCATATACTTATACTGATTATAAATACAAAGAAAACATATTTATGGTAGTGCGTCAATCCTAATAAGTTATGATTTTTACACTTTTTTAGGTTTCTTGTCTCTAAAAATGCCGTGTTCTAAAATAAGAACGGTTATTACACCCATCACAAACCCATTACCAACAATTGGTCTAATAAGGGCTGGTATCTGAGCGTTTAACTCTTCTGGCATAAAAGAAATTAGAAGAGCTATCATTAAAGGTAAGCCAATAATAATACCATGGTTAAAGTGGTGAACAATATCATTTGTTGCTACCATCTGGAACGAGGCAGATAACTGTGAAGCCATCAGATAAATCATAATACTACCCATAACCACTGGGGGAATAAAGTTAAATAGACCTATAATGCTAGGTATAAAAGCACATACAAACAATCCAACTCCTGCCGGGATGAGTGCGTATCTAGAAGCGCATCCAGTTGCATTAATGAGTCCAAGACTCATCGAATAGTCTACAGGACCAACTACACCAATAGAACCTGAGAGCATATTTAAAACCCCTGCAATTCCTACACTTCTTTCGCTTCTCTTATTCATGTCTTTTGCTTTTAGAGCTTGTCCCACAGATTGGACTGAACCCAATTCATTAACAAGAAGAGCTACATAGCAAAATAAGAAGGATAGAATAATTCCTCCATTAAACTCAAAGGGAAAGTTAAAGAATGGTAAAGTTGAAGCTTCTGTATTAACGGTTAGAGATTCTGGTGATCCATTTGAAGCATAATAAATTCCTGTACCTAAAAGTAAAGCTAAAAGTACAACAGTTGAATTCCACACTCCCTTTAATAGCTTGTTAGCTAGAGTCATGAGGATTACCATTCCTATAGCAAAGCTTAAAGAAAAGACAGCTTGTCCATCGCTGAAAACAAGATTTAGTATTACTGGAGATAGTGTAAAGGCTATGAGAGCCATTATAACAACGATGATTCTCGTAGTAAAAATAAATTGTAATTTAGAGAGTAATTTACTTACATATAGGATAAATAAAAATAGCCCACCTATCACTATTGCGGTATAAATTTGAGGTGTGTTTTCTGCTCCCGAAGCAATAATACCAATTAGTAAAACAGATGCTGGACCTATTACTACTGGTAGTCTATGTCCAATTAAAACTTGTGCAACTAGACCAAGACCCATAACAGCCATTAGTTTTTGAGTATATGCTGTTTGGTCTGGTGCTCCAAGACCTTGTACATGCGAGACAACCGCTCCAATAATTAATACCATAGGTATTGAAACCAAAAACCACTGAAGACCATACATAAGTAGTGGAAAGGCTGCTAATTTATCATCTAATTCATATTTGAATTTCATAAAAAACGATTTAAAGTTTTAGTTTATAGGGGAATTACAAATTTAAGAGAAAGAAAATGATAGTGCAAACTTAAAGGGAAAAAGCGAAGACTTAACTTTTAAAACCTCAAAAAGTCTATAACAAACGAATTTTTATAAAAAAAGATAGGTTTTATAGTTGTTATTATTTAAAAAATGTTGAAATTAGCCAATGTGGCCTTACAGCCACTTTCAAAGTTACAGTTGATATATGAAAATTAGTAAAACAAATGTTGCTCGATTATTAGATAAAGAGAAAATATCATATGAATTAATACCATATGAAGTTGATGAAGCAGATCTTAGTGCTGTACATGTAGCCCAAGGGTTAGGAGAAGATCCACATCAAGTGTTTAAAACGTTGGTTTTACGAGGGGATAAAAATGGACATTTTGTCTGTGTTATTCCTGGAATAGAAGAGGTTGACCTTAAATTAGCGGCAAAAGAGTCGGGAAATAAAAAGTGTGAAATGCTACCGATGAAAGAATTATTACCTACAACAGGGTATATTAGAGGAGCATGTTCGCCTATCGGTATGAAAAAACCTTTTCCTACTTATATAGATAAGCATTGTGATAAATTTGAACATATCTATGTAAGTGCGGGAAAGAGAGGGTTACAAATAAAAATAGCACCAGCAGATTTAGTAAAGTTTGTAAATGCTAAAGTTTGTTTACTATTTAATACCGAAAATGATTAAATGCTGTATATTTGCAATCGTTTTAACATAAAAAGAAACTTAATACATACAAATACTAATCTATAAAAAGACAAACCTATGTTTAAAAATCATCCTAAAGGACTGTTACCAGCTGCTTTAGCCAATATGGGCGAGCGTTTTGGTTTCTATGTCATGATGGCACTTCTAACTTTGTTTTTACAAACAAAATTTGGACTTGATGGAAAAGGTGCCGGTATTATCTATTCATCATTCTATTTTTTAATTTATGCACTTGCATTAGTTGGTGGTATAATCGCCGATAAAACGAAGAATTTTAAGGGAACAATTCTTGCCGGTCTTATCACCATGGGTTTAGGATATCTTTTATTATCTTATCCTACCCCAACACCTGTACCAGCTGACAAGTTTTACTATTATTTAGGTA
>NZ_DYYK01000050.1:0-7010 GCF_020741705.1 Bacteroides coprosuis | reverse complement strand
CACTTCCATATCCAAGTGAAGTTCGGCTAGTCTTTTTCGTTGTCCCTATTATTTAATTTTATGATGTCTTCACCAGTTCTGTTCTTACTTTTTTATAATAAGTAGCAATACTTCTAATACAGTTATTTGGTTACAATAGGGGGGATAATAAAAGAGCCTCATCATACGATGAGACTCTTTCGGCGCTCTTTTTATAAATATATCAACTAAACTCTCTCTTCTAATTGATATTTTTCAACAAACTATTTTTTACCTTAAAAGAACATGTCTGATTGCATATATTATTTTTCTAATTTTTCACCGTTTTCATTGAAAAATACTGTAGTTTCTTGATCTTCTTGATCCTTAAGAACTACCTTGTAAGTTTTAATTCCATATTTTTCAGAGACATATGCTTCTTGAACTGTGCTTTCTTCGTAATCTTTTTTAATGGTGTTAACTACAGCTTCAGGAAGTTCTGATATTTCAATTTTTACAAATTCATCTTGTACTACTTCTTGGACTGCTTGTTCTTTTACTTCTTGTTGAGCATATGTTGCAACTGTACCCAAACCGAAAAATAATGCGACTGTTAATACTAACTTTTTCATAATCCCTTGAATTTAAAATGAATAATGTTTTATGAAGTTTGTCTTCACTTATTATAAATCAAATTTAATGCCAAGATTGAAATATATTTGTAATATGCCTATTATCAGTATGTTATATGTTCTTTAAAATATTCTTGATTTGTTATATACGAGTATTATTACCCATTTGGGTGTAGAATGTGTGGAATTTATCATCAATATATTTAGCTTACCATAAGCTTAACTAGTTGGTTATTAGTTGTTAATGTTTGTAGTAGGCTTATTAGAGAATAAATATTTAAACAAAAATGCCATAAAGTGACTACTTTTATATATATCTATGTAGTATGAAACAGAATGATTTTAAAGATATTGATATTAGAATGATGATCATGAAACCTAGAATTTTAGCTTGCTTACTCGTAATGTGTTGTTTTTCTTTCTCTTTCGCACAAAATCCTACTCGTCCTCTTATTCATGCCCATCGAGGTGGGGCAGCAGAATATCCTGAAAACACAATTGAAGCCATGCTACACGCTGCATCTATTGGTGTTCCTGTGCTAGAACTCGATGTACATGTTTCTGCAGATAGCTTAGTAATCGTGTCGCATGATCCTTATATGAGTCCGAAAAAAGCTCTTCGTCCCAGTGGCAAGAAGGTTCTGCGGGGGACTCAGTTCAGACATATCTTATTTAATATGCCTTATAGTAAGATTGCAACGTACGATGTAGGTAGTCTTCCTAATAAGGATTACCCCAACCGAGTAAATATACCATGTAAAATGCCTTTACTGGGTGAGTTGATTCGAGAGGTGGAAGAGTTTACACGCATTAACCAGATAGCACCTATTACTTATAATATAGAGATAAAGTCGCATGCCATGAAAGATAATCGGATGACTCCTCAATATGATACCTTCATTCAGTTGGTCATGGAGGTACTAGCTCCCTATTATTTAGGTAACCGATTAATTATTCAGTCTTTTGATGAGCGCACATTGAACTATCTGCACGCTGCATATCCTGATTTGCAACTTTCTTATTTGATTGAAGGTAGGAGGTATCCTATCAAAGATATGTCGGAGAAGCTACAATTTACACCCACTATATTGAGTCCACATTATCAACTAGTAAACCCCGACTTGGTGGAGCAATGCCATAGAAGAGGAATACAGATAGTGCCATGGACAGTAGATCATCGTCCCGATATTTTATTTCTTTGGGATATGGGAGTAGATGGTATTATAACCAATTGCCCTAAGCAAGCTTTGGAATGGATGAAATAAATCAGCAAAAAAATAGACTACATATAATAACTTATTATGTAGTCTATTTTTTTTAGGTTATAATTCGTGATTACTCTTGATTCTCAGAGCTCTTCATCATCAAGCTGCGGAACTCTTTGGGGTAAGAAATTTCAAATTTCATTAACTCCTTAGTTACGGGGTGACGGAAACGAATTAGAAAGGCATGTAGAGCAAATCTCTTCAATGGAGATATAAACTCACCATATTTTTTATCGCCCAATATAGGATGACCCATTTCTGCCATCTGTACTCTTATCTTATTGTTTCTGTCTTCGCGAGGGTCAAACTCTAGCATACTCAAGCCATTGGCTTTTTTAATGGTACGGAATCTAGTGATTGCTTTGACTGGGTCACGCGGAGCTGTTTCCAGATTGTTGGAGAAATTTAATTTACCTGTTTCTTCGTCAATCCATGAGATATTTAGTCCAGATTCTTCTTGAACATCACCTTCTACCAAGCCCACAAAAGTATGGTTGATAATAAGCTCTTTCCAGTTTTTCTGGAGATTGAACTTGGTCTCTTCATCTTTAGCAAAAATCATGATACCCGATTCATCTACCTCCAACTTATGTACTAAGAGAGCTTGACCTCTATGGTTGGTTTTCTTTAGGTAGTGATTTAAGATAGCATGTGCCGACTTCCCTTTATTCTTGCCTACTGCAATACTAAGTACACCCGCTTTCTTCTCTATTACAATAAGATAAGCATCTTCGTAGAGTACATTAATATCTTTGCTTCTTAGCTCAGTATTGGAGTGTTTATTGTGATCTATCTGCACCAACATTCCTCTTTCTACAGGATAGTCGGGGTGGGTTACAATCTTTTTATCAACGAATACAATACGTCTTGATAAGAACGATTTTAGTTTCGTGCGACTAGCTTCGGGCATCTTAGCTTGTAAGAATTCCATCAGTGTACTAGCCTGATTTACATGATAATTGGTGTATTTATTTCTTGCCCTAGCGTAAGACCTTTGTCCTCTTTCCATATTCGTTTTAATTCTTTATTAATTTCTCTTCTCGAGAAGTACTACATTTTCCACGTGATGTGTATGAGGAAACATATCTACAGGTTGTATAGCAGCCACTTTATACTTGTTGTCTAGTAGCTGTAAATCTCGTGCTTGTGTAGCTGGATTACAGCTAACATACACAATACGTTTAGGTTCTGCAAATAAGAGAACATCAATAACATCTTGATGCATACCCGCACGTGGAGGGTCTGTGATAATAACATCTGGTTGCCCATGAGTGTTTATGAAATCTTGAGTCAAAATATCTTTCATGTCTCCAGCATAGAAGAGAGTATTATCTATGTGGTTGATTTCAGAGTTTATTTTGGCATCTTCAATTGCTTCGGGAACATATTCTATACCGATAACTTTTTTTGCTTGCTTAGAAACAAAGTTGGCAATAGTACCCGTACCCGTATAAAGGTCGTACACCAATTCTTCCCCAGTTAGTTGGGCAAAATTTCTGGCTACCTTGTATAGTTCATAAGCTTGCTCAGAGTTGGTTTGATAAAAAGATTTGGGTCCTACTTTAAACTGTAATCCCTCCATCTCTTCAATCATGTGATCTTTGCCTTTATATAAGAATACATCTTGATCAGTATATACATCATTCATCTTATTGTTGATGATATAAAGAAGAGAGGTTATTTCAGAGAATTCATTACCCATGTATTCCATCACCTTCATCATTTGCTCTCTGGCATCGTCATCTTCTACCTTACAAACTAAGATAACCATTAACTCGCCAGTGCTCGATGTACGTACTACCAAACTTCTAAGTACGCCCACTTGTTCACGTAGGTTGAAGAATGAAATGTCATTGGCTGTAGCAAATTCTCTCACACCGTTACGGATACGATTGGAGATGTCGTTTTGCAACCAGCACTTTTCTATATCCAATACTTTGTCAAATGCTCCTGGAATATGGAATCCCAAGCCATTCTTTTGATTTCCCGAAAACTCTTTATCTAGATTTATCTCTTCCTGAGTAAGCCAACGTTTATCCGAAAAAGTAAATTCTAGTTTGTTACGGTAAAATGTTGTTTTTGCCGAACCCATTATCGGCATAGGCTCAGGTAGTTCCACCTTACCAATGCGACTTAGGTTGTCCATAATTTGATGTTGCTTATAGCGAATTTGAGCCTCGTAAGGTAGAACTTGCCATTTACAACCGCCACAAACACCATAGTGTTGGCAGAATGGAACGGCACGTTCAGCACCATATTCATGGAATTTCATCACCACACCCTCAGCATAACGTTTCTTTTTACGTCTTAACTGTAAGTCTACTACATCACCAGGTACCACATGAGGTACAAAAATTACCAAATCATCAACTTTTGCAATGGCTTTGCCTTCAGCAGCCACATCTGTTATTGTAACCTTCTCTAGAAGAGGTAATTGTCGTTTCTTTCTTGCCACTATTCTTTAATGCTTTATGAATAATGGTGCAAAAGTATGAATTTTTTCAGAGAAAAGGGGTCTAGTACTGCGTGTATTTGCTGTTTTGAAGATAGAAAAGAATCCTTTTTAGAATAGTATGTTATCAAACTAAGTACTATAGCTCTATTGGAAGAAAATAAATAAGCAAAGAGTAGATTATTTATTGAATCAAATATCTAAATTTGTTAGTCGTTTGATATGCCTTAAGTAGCCAAGCAGAAACAGCCTAAAATGCTGAATAGTAAGTAGAAATAGGTGAGGAGATGAGGTGTAAGATTGAACGATCACATTTATATTGTGTTATCCTAATAGTAAGTATTAAAAAGTAAGAATATGCGTAAATTATTAGTAGTGATGGCTTTGTTTCTGACAGCTGGATTATCTGCCTATGCGCAGAATAATGCTAAGGCAGAACAATATTATGAAGAAGCAATGGATTGGCTGTATCAACAAGAAGAGCCCATTTCCAAAGATGCTGTATTAAAAGCAATTAATTTATACAAGAAGGCGATAGCAGCAGACGCTACTTATTCTCCTGCCTACGAGCAGTTGGCAATAGAATATTGGTCTTTAGGAAAGCAGAAAGAGGGCTTTGATATTTTACAAACTGCCACAGAAAAGATATCTGATGATGCTATGCTGTCTCTTTTAAAAGGAATCTTCTTAGAAGATATTGAAAAAGTAGATGAAGCCAATACGTGCTACAAAGAAGCAGCAGCTCTTTTTGATAAGTCGGTGCAAACTAAGAAAAACTTTGACACCCTCTTTTATCGAGCGATGACTTACTATCTTTTGGAAAATCAAGAAGTAGCTATAGCCAAATATAAGGAAGCTATCGACAAAGGGTATTATCCCGAAGAAGATTACGAAGAATTTTATGATATGCAGATGGAAATATTAGAAACCGTAGATTTGCTTGAGTTTATTCAGCAGTCTATTACCAATAAATACGGATTGAAATAAAAGTGAGATACACCTATTCTAGTAAGGCTTTAACCGATAAGGTTGAAGCCTTTTTTGTGACCCGATAAGCATATACACCAAAAGGGGGCATCAAGATTTCTTGATACCCCCACAACAACACATCTAATAGTTCACATATAAATAAGGGAGAAAATTAATTAGTGCCTAGAGTATTCAGTATAAAGAATACCATTTTCGTAGATCCGATGTCGGATAATAGACCACATGGATACCTCCTGATTTCCTTGGAAAAGGGGAATGCCTGGACCTAAAAGTATAGGATACTGCACAATAATCATCTTGTCTATCAACTTCTCTTTAAGAAGAATAGATAAAATTTCACTACCGCCTACTAGCCAAATATCTTTACCTTCCTCTTTTTTCAACTCTCTAATCTTTTCAATCCATTCTTCATTTATAAAGTGAAGTTGGTCATTACTTGCCTCTCGGTTTTGCCTTGTAATGACATAGCTCACTTTATCGCCATACGGCCAGCCAATCCCCATATTCTGGATGGAACGGTATGTTTTACCGCCCATAATCAATACATCTATATCCTTATAAAACTCTTTCCACCCGTATTCCTTTTTATCAGGGTTGGGGTAATCTGCTAGCCACTTATGCGTACCCTCTTTGGATGCAATTTGCATATCAATAGTAGCAGATATATATAATATAATCTTTCTCATTTGGCTTGATTTCAATCTGCAATAAAGATAAAAATAGAATGGAAAAGAGAAATATCTAGGGGTGTAAAAGTGCGTAACAGATAGTCAATTAATAGGTTACTGTTACATTTCTGTGAAGAAATAGAAATAGAGACTTTAAGGAAGATACAATTTGCATAAAAATACACTCATTTTTATATCGGTGTCAAAAGGAGGTTCGGTCAGGGTCAAAACGATGACATGTCGGTGTCATGTTAATGTCTTGTCGGTGTTAAACAGGAATGAAGTTTTAAATAGACTCAAAGTGTATTATTTATTCATTTTTGATATTATAAATATCCATATTGATATAATGAATAAAAAAAACTCCTCTCTATTAAGTTCAGCTTGGAATAGAGACCTAAAAGAGGGGAGCTTCTGAGAAGTATTTGAATAATAATTAATATGAACTTATTCCTTTTTTAGTCCGTACTCTGTTTGAGTTACGCCATTGATGTAGTATCTACCTCGTAAAATACTCCATTGTGATTTTTTAAAAGGAGGGTTGTACAAAGGAATGCCATTACCTAGCAACACAGGAAATTCTGTAATAATCATTGTATCTATTAAACCTGCATTTAGCATTTCAGAGGCTATTTCCCCTCCACCTACTAGCCAAATATCTTGTCCCTTTTGGTCTTTGATAAATCTAATTTCTTCCAACCAGTTTTCTCCCAAATAATGTATTCCTCTTTTGTTGCTTTCGATAGGTTGATGAGAAATGATATAGGTGTTCTTTTCGGGGTAGGGCCATTTGTCGCACATATCCAGAATGTGCCGATAGGTTTTGCCACCCATAATTAACGTATCCACTTTTTCGTAAAATTCCTGATAACCATAGTCGGTTTCTTTTGGATTAGGAAAGTTTTCAAGCCATTCTAACCCACCATTTATTTCGGCAATATAGCCGTCTAAGGAAATTGAAATATACAAAGTTAGCTTTCTCATACAATTAGTTTTTAGGTGACTAATCTATTATTATTCCTTTGTGTTGTAGGAACTTATCTAT
>NZ_DYYK01000049.1:0-8723 GCF_020741705.1 Bacteroides coprosuis | reverse complement strand
AAAATCTTTTACCCCCTCTTTGGCTTCCCATTCAAAAATCAAAGGTGAAGTTGAATCTAAATTCCAGGTTCCAACAAGCTTACTAGTTTCTTCTTCTGGATCTTTATTATCATCATCGTCACTACTACATGCCGAGAATAATCCGATTACGCCAAATAGCATTAAAAGTGTAAATAAATTTTTCTTCATTTTATTCTTATTTTAATAATTACAATTTGTATTAAACACAAAGATAGTTAAGATAACACCAGTCAAACAAGGTTTAGAAAGATAAATTGATGTTCTTTTCTTAATAACAGGAGATTTATATAGATTTATTCTAAACAATATGCCTATCTTGGGTCTATATATTTTATTATATTTGTAATAAACACATAGTTAAAAACTAATATCGAGCTAAATATGTTCAACTCATTTGGTAATATATTGAGATTAACCAGCTTTGGGGAATCTCACGGAAAAGGTATAGGTGGTGTAATCGATGGTTTTCCTGCAGGGATTACTATAGATGAAGAGTTTATACAAAATGAGCTCGATCGCCGAAAGCCAGGTCAATCTAGATTAACCACAGCACGGAAAGAATCTGATAAAGTTGAGTTTCTATCGGGTATCTTCGAAGGGAAAACAACCGGATGCCCTATTGGTTTTATAGTGTGGAACACCAATCAGCATTCCAATGACTACAATAATTTAAAAGAGGTCTTCAGACCCTCTCATGCCGATTTTACATATCACAATAAGTATAGAGTAAGAGATCATCGAGGTGGAGGAAGATCTTCAGCTAGAGAAACTGTATCTCGTGTGGTAGCTGGTTCATTAGCAAAACTTGCATTAAAACAATTGGGCATTGAAATAACTGCTTATACATCTCAAGTAGGTCCTATCAAACTAGATAAATCTTATTCAGAATACGACTTCTCTGAAATCGAAAAGAATGATGTACGATGTCCTGATCCTCAAAAAGCAGAAGAGATGGATGCTCTAATTTATAAAATTAAGGGAGAAGGCAATACGATTGGGGGTACAGTATCTTGTGTTGTAAAAGGTACTCCTATTGGATTGGGTGAACCTGTATTTGGTAAATTGCATGCAGCATTAGGCAATGCTATGCTATCCATCAATGCAGTGAAAGGCTTTGAGTATGGACAAGGTTTCAGAAACCTAGAACAAACGGGTAAAGAGCAAAATGATATTTTCTTTGAAAACCAAGGCAAAATAGACTTCAAAAGTAATAATTCGGGTGGCATACAAGGAGGCATCAGTAATGGTCAAGACATTTATTTTCGAGTAGCCTTTAAACCTGTAGCTACTATTTTAATGGAACAAGAAACGGTAACTGTTGAAGGAAAAGACACCGTATTAAAAGCGAGAGGTAGACACGACTCTTGCGTTCTACCTAGGGCTGTACCTATAGTAGAAGCCATGACAGCACTCACAATTTTAGACTTTTATTTAATCAATAAAACTACATATCTATGAATGAAATCAAATCTTACATTAAAGACAATGAAAAAAGAATGCTAGAAGAGCTATTCAGCTTAATTCGCATTCCGAGTATCAGTGCAAAACCAGAGCACAAAGAAGACATGATCAAATGTGCCAATCGCTGGAAAGAACTCTTATTAGCTGCAGGTGTTGACAAAGTAGATATTATGCCCACAAAAGGTCACCCCATACTCTACGCTGAAAAAATGGTAGACCCTAAAGCTAAGACAGTACTTATCTATGGACACTACGATGTTATGCCAGCCGAACCATTAGAATTATGGAAAAGCAATCCTTTTGAACCCGAGATCAGAGATGAACACATCTGGGCAAGAGGTGCTGACGACGATAAAGGACAATCATTTATTCAAGCAAAAGCTTTTGAATACCTAAATAAGAACGGATTACTTCAAAACAACATCAAGTTTATTCTTGAAGGTGAAGAAGAAATTGGTTCACCCAATCTTGAAGCATTCTGCAAAGAGCATAAAGAGCTATTGAAATCGGATATTATATTAGTATCAGATACTAGTATGCTGAGTGCAGAACTACCTTCATTAACTACAGGACTACGTGGTTTAGCTTATTGGCAATTAGAAGTTACAGGACCAAATAGGGACTTGCATTCGGGTCACTTTGGTGGAGCAGTAGCTAATCCAATTAATGCTCTATGCGGTATCATCAGTAAAATGGTAGATGAAGATGGTAGAATTACAATTCCTGGTTTCTACGACAAAGTAGCAGATATTCCTGCTGAAGAGCGTAAAATGATTGCTCAAATACCTTTTGACGAAGAGAAATACAAAAAAGCAATTGATGTTGCTGAAGTAGCCGGAGAAAAAGGATACAGCACTATTGAAAGAAATAGCTGTCGCCCATCATTCGACGTTTGTGGTATTTGGGGTGGATATACTGGAGAGGGTTCCAAAACCGTTTTACCTTCTAAAGCCTATGCTAAAGTATCAACTCGACTAGTTGCTCATCAAGACTACGAAGAAATACTTCAACTTTTTGAAGATTATGTACAGCAAATTGCTCCAAAATCGGTAAAAGTAAAAGTAATACCTAGCCATGGTGGACAGGGTTATCTATGCCCTATAGACCTTCCAGCCTACCAAGCTGCTGAAAGAGGTTTTGAAAAAGCATTTGGTAAAAAACCTCTACCAGTAAGGAGAGGTGGAAGTATTCCTATCATCGCTACATTTGAAGAAGTATTGGGGGTTAAGACAATCTTAATGGGCTTTGGATTGGAAAGTAATGCAATCCACTCACCAAACGAAAACTTTCCTCTAGACATGTTTAGAAAAGGTATTGAAGCTGTAATAGGCTTCCATAAAGAATATGCTAAATTATAACTTATCTATTTAGCTCATAAAAAAAGCGAGATCGTACATGATCTCGCTTTTTTTAGATAGGTATTATTTTATTCTTTTAATCTCTTTTCAACAGACTCTACAGCTTCATCTACCACGTTCTTATCTTCGAAACGCTTAGTATAAGTAGTGTAATCTGGATGGGTACGAACATACTCAGGATCTTCAAACAACGGACTACTAATAATGTGGTCGGCAGTTGAACGATTGCAGCAGAATATGATATTTTCTACGCCTGCTAGTCTAGTCAAAGCTTTAACGTCAGTATCATGAGGTTGCAACGTCATTGGGTCTGTAAAGAAGAATAAGTAATCTATCTCTCCTTCTACTATGCGTGAACCCATTTGTTGATCACCGCCAAGTGGACCTGATTTTAATATCGTAATATCCCACTCTTCTTCAGGATGCTTATTTTTTAAGGCTTGCTTAATTAATGTACCAGTCGTTCCTGTACAGAAAAAAGTATGACCTTTTAATATTTCAGAGTTCCATAAAACCCATTCTATCATATCTTTCTTCATTGCATCGTGAGCAACCAACCCTATTTTTCTAACTAATCTACGTGTTTTTTCCATATCGTTATTTTATTCTTATCAGTGAAAACTTCTTTACACCTCTAATATAATAATCAAATATTATAGATTTTCTATATATTCCATTAAGTTTCTGTTTAGAATACTTTAGGTTTTCTTCCCTAGACGCAGCAAACTCATGCTTCATCTGATAGAACTCTCTCCTAGCACTATAAACAGCTTTGGCATTCTTAAGTTCTCCTTTTAATATGAAAAACAAGATAGCGATATAATCTAATATTCTTCGAACTTGTAAAACTTTATTTAACTCAGAACTAGAGATATTCTTGTAAATCATTACAAGATTATTTCTAAAGTTGAGAAAAGTCTTTTTGGGATTATTATAGCTCAGAGTAGCACCACCAACATGATATACTAAGCTTTGGGGTATAACAACAATTTGATAACCTCTAGCATTGATTCTCCAACAGAGATCTATCTCCTCCATGTGTGCAAAGAAACGAGAGTCTAATCCTCCTACCTCTAAATACACATTTCTTCGGATAAATAAAGCAGCTCCTGTAGCCCAAAAGATAGGAATAACAGACTCGTATTGATTTTCATCCTTTTCTAGAGTATTCATAATTCTTCCTCTACAAAAAGGATATCCATATTTATCTATAAATCCGCCACAAGCACCTGCGTATTCAAAAGACAATTTATCCCTCCAACTTCTGATTTTGGGTTGGCAAGCTGCTACCTCTGGATGAGCATCCAAATACTCCACCATGGGTTCTAACCAATTTGGAGCAACCTCAACATCAGAGTTTAAGAGAACGATATATTCAGCTTCGATAGATTGTATTGCTCTATTATATCCTTCTGCAAAGCCATAATTTTGATCGAGTACGAGTAGCTGAACTTCTGGATACTTTTGTTGTACTAACTCAACAGAAGTGTCTGTAGAGCCATTATCAGCAACATAAACCACAGCCCCCTCACAAGACAAACTATTTTGAACAACAGAAGGTAAAAACTGATCGAGCATCTCAGCTCCATTCCAATTTAGTATAACAACTGCTACCTTATTCATCTTGATTCTCCCTTTTTCGTTTCCAGCGTTTATGAGACCAGAACCAAAATGCAGGCTCTCTATGAATAGTTTCTTCGATATGTCGAGCAAAAGCTTCTGTAATTTCTCCATCAGCTGTTGCTTTAGGCTCTTTGGTAACTAACCTAAATGTCATCTTGCAATAACCTCTTTTTATTCTTTCCAAATCACAATATAAAACAGGGAAACGCATCATTTTGGCAATACGTTCTGCCCCATCCATAAAAACAGTATCTTGATTCAAAAAAGTGGTCCAATAACGAGCATCATTACTACTCGGATTCTGATCGGCAATTAAACCGACAGCCATTTTAATGCCATCGCGTTTTAACCGAACAAGCTCTCTAACTGTGGAATGCTTTTTAACATTATATCCTCCGAAACGAGAACGGATATAATTAAACAACTTATCAAAGTATTGATTTCGAAGAGGTTTATAAATTTGAACGGGAAGATCACCTTCTTTCATAATTGCTCCCATTCCTATAATCCATTCAAAATTAGCATAATGAGGAATAAGAAGAACGACTCCACCATATTCCTCAATACAATCTAAAAAAAGCTTTTGATTATGATAAGACATTCTCTTTAAGAGCTGTTTATGTGAAAGACGCATAATTTTAATCTCCTCCACAAAATAATCGGCTATATAATGATAGAACTTTCTCTCTATTTTCTTTATTTCATCGAGACTCTTATCAGGGAAAGAATTAGCTAAATTCGTTCTCACTACTTTTCTTCTATATCCGACAACTCGATAAAGTATAAATGATAACAGATCCGATATTAGATATAACGTCCAAAAAGGTAAGCAAGCTAATAACCAAAAGAAACCAAAGACTAAACCATATAGAATTTTATCTTTCATTAGATTAATTCTCCTTTCAGTGCAGTTCTTGACTCATTAAATTCTCCTAATTTCACACTTCTTATTTCATTGTCCAACTCAGGATGATTGGGTATTTCTATACGAATATAATTGGGCGTAAAGCCATGCATCACGTCAGAATTATGAGCTTTTTCGAAAAGGACAGGCATCTCTTGACCAATAAACTGCTCATAAAAAGCTTCTGTCTTCTTATCCGAAATAGCAAGTAAACGTTGACTACGTTCATGTTTCTCTTGAGGAGATACTTCATGGTCTATTTTCAAGGCCATTGTTCCAGGACGTTCGGAATAACTAAACACATGAAGTTGAGTAATATCAAGTGATTCAATAAAATCTAAACTCTTATCAAAAAAAGTTTGTGTCTCTCCACGTGTCCCCACAATTACATCTACGCCAATAAAAGCATGAGGTACTAAAGCTTTTATTTTTTCAACCTTATGAGCAAATAAAGCCGTATCATAACGTCTATGCATAAGCTTTAACACATCATCACTTCCTGATTGAAGAGGAATATGGAAATGAGGCATAAATCGTTTAGACTGAGCTACAAACTCAATAATCTCATCTGTCAACAAATTAGGTTCTATCGATGAAATCCTAAAACGTTCAATACCTTCAACTTCATCAAGTAATTTAACTAAGTCTATAAATGTTTCATTGGTTGTCTTACCAAAATCTCCTGTATTAACTCCCGTAATAACTATTTCCTTTCCACCATCACGAGCAGCCTGTTTAGCTTGATTTACAATCGATTCAATAGATCCATTTCTACTAAACCCTCTAGCAAATGGTATTGTACAATAAGTACAGAAATAGTCACAACCATCCTGAACCTTCAAGAAAAATCTAGTTCTGTTCCCTCTCGAGCAAGAAGGAGAAAAAGTCTTTATATCAGTCAACTTAGTAGTATAGGCTTGAGCTCCATCCTTCTTCTCTAAATTACCTAAAAACTTAATAAAATCTTTCTTTTGCTCCGAACCTAGTACAATGTCAACCCCCTCAATTTCAGTAATTTCATCGGGTTTAAGCTGAGCATAACATCCAGTAACAACGATAAAAGCTCCTGGATGTTCTCTATGCATCCTCTTTATAGCTTGTCTACACTTTTTATCAGCCATTTCAGTAACAGAGCAAGTGTTAATTATACAGATATCGGCTATTTCATTTTTTCGTGCAGTACGTACACCATACTCTCTTAATATTTTACCAAAAGTAGATGTTTCTGAGAAGTTTAACTTGCAGCCTAGAGTGTAATAGGCCGCTTTTTTATTTTGGAAAATAGTATTATCAATCATTGTCTATAAAACTAACTTTTGCCCCAAAGTTACATATTATTATGCTTAAAAGATGTTATACCAAAGAGTTGTTATTTGCTAAAAGCCTTAAAACTATCAATATTATTCCTACTTTTGCTCAAAACAACACGTTTCGTGCAATGATAAAAGAAAACTTTATAAAGTTATATGAACACAGTTTCCGAGATAACTGGGATTTACCATGTTATACCGATTATGGTCAGAACACTAGTTTTACCTACGGAGAAGTTGCTAAAGAAATAGCTAAACTACATCTTTTATTTGAACATTGTAAACTTCGCCGAGGAGATAAAATAGCTTTAATAGGGAAAAACAACTCTAAATGGTGCATTGCTTATATGGCTTCTATCACCTACGGAGCAATTATTGTTCCTATTTTACAAGATTTTAACCCCAATGACGTACATCACATTGTTAACCACTCTGAATCTATCTTCCTATTCACAAGTGATACCATTTGGGATACACTAGAAGAAGAGAAACTACCTAATATCAGAGGTGTATTTTCCTTAACAGACTTTAGATGCCTTCACCAAAGAGATGGTGAAACCGTTCAAAAGTTTATGAAATACATTAATCAGGAAATGAAAACAGCTTATCCTCATGGCTTTAGTCCTGACGATATTGTTTATACCGATTTATCTAATGATAAGGTAATGCTTCTTAATTATACATCAGGAACTACAGGATTCAGTAAAGGTGTAATGCTAACAGGCAATAACTTAGCAGGAAATGTAACTTTTGGTATACGTACAGAGCTACTTAAAAAAGGAGATAATGTACTTTCGTTTCTCCCCCTAGCTCATGCTTATGGATGTGCCTTCGACTTTTTAACAGCTACTGCTGTAGGTACACATGTTACCCTTTTAGGAAAAGTTCCTTCTCCTAAAATTATCATAAAAGCTTTTGAAGAAGTAAAGCCAAACCTTATTATAACTGTTCCTCTTGTCATAGAGAAGATATATACCAATGTTATTCAGCCCATGTTGAGCAAGAAAGGGATGAAATGGGCACTTAGTATTCCCGTTTTAGACTCCCAGATCTATGCTCAAATACGAAAGAAACTTATCGACTCACTGGGAGGCAGATTTAAAGAAATCATTATTGGAGGTGCAGCAATGAACCCAGAAGTAGAAGATTTCTTTTATAAAATAAAATTCCCTTTTACCATTGGTTATGGTATGACAGAGTGTGGTCCACTGATTAGTTACGCTCCTTGGGATGAATTTGTTCCTGGTTCTTCGGGTAAGACTCTCGATATTATGGAAGCCCGTGTATATAAGGAAAATCCAAGTGATAAATTAGGAGAAATACAAATACGTGGTGAAAATGTTATGGTAGGCTACTACAAAAATGAAGAAGCAACCAAAGATGTGTTTACTAAAGATGGCTGGTTGAGAACTGGAGACTTAGGGACAATTGATGAAAATAATAATATTTTCATTCGTGGAAGAAGTAAAACGATGATTCTTACATCTAGTGGGCAAAATATATTCCCAGAAGAGATTGAAACTCGTTTAAACAACTTACCATTTGTAGTTGAAAGTATAGTTGTCGAACGCAATAAAAAACTTGTAGCACTTGTATATGCTGACTATGAATCTCTAGGTTCTCTAGGCTTAGATAATCCTGAAAGTTTAAAAACGATAATGGATGAAAATTTGAAGAATCTAAACAAAGCAGTTGCAGCATACGAAAAGGTAAGTCAGATACAACTCTACCCTACCGAGTTCGAAAAAACTCCGAAGAAGAGCATCAAAAGATATCTATACGATAATATTTAAGCGATATAGCAAATATAAAACACAAAAAAGCCTATCCAAAATGAATTGGATAGGCTTTTTTATCATATAACTAGTTGTCCCTATCAGCTATCAATAAAAAAAGAGTTCTCTCTACTAGACAACCCTTTATCTTCTGTTAGAATAGAAAAACAAAAAAAGAGGAGCGAACTCCTCTTCTTTCTATTTTTCTCTTTGTAGAAAACTATATTATTCAGCAACTACTTCGAAAGGAATTTCAACAGAAACTTCCTTG
>NZ_DYYK01000048.1:0-3710 GCF_020741705.1 Bacteroides coprosuis | reverse complement strand
ATACTTAGGGTCTAAAGTGGTTTCAGCTTCTATCATATAGTGAATACCTAAATCATTTTCAGAAAACTCTTCACTATAATGTAAGCTAAACATATTCACTAATAGAAAATGAGAATAAGCTCTACACAATAACGCTTCACCCAAAGCTCCCCTTAGTTCTTGAGGCGATCCCAGTGCATTGATCGCATCTATGGCATGATTGGCCGAAGATATTGCTGTATAACAGCTACTCCATACCATTCTAGGACCATCATTATCAAACTCGGTCACGTCTTCCCAGTTAAATAGTTGATCTGAGAAAATAGAACCGTAAGGATTACTTGCTCCCATATAATCCACATTATCCGATGATATTTCGCAAGTTGCTATATATGATGTCGATGGATAAGCCGTTACAAGTAATTTCCTCACCTTTTCAGGGGAATCTATTTCGGCTCTATTATCTGGCATAGTGTCCAAGTAGGAATTGCAACTCGCAAGACCGAGGACAGCTAAGCCCATTAATATATATTTAATTTTTTTCATAGTATTCAATTTATAGTCCTAGTCTAAGTGTTAATGTAAACTGTTTTGGTATAGGTGTAGCCACACCACCAGTATTGAAGAATTCTGGATCTTGACCATTCAGCTTCTTATCTGCATAGATTAAGAAAAGGTTTGTAGCCTGTAATTTTAGAGAAAGATTGCTCAACTTTAATCTGCTAATAAGGTCTTTATTAAAATCATAAGTTAGAGAAATTTCTTTCATTCTGATGAAATCACCTTTAGCAACTCTTGCTGTAGAATAATTATAAGCATTGTAAGCTCTATTCAAGTAAGAATCATTCTTTAGTTGTCTGCGGCTAGCAATTACGGGTATATTGGTATGATTTTCATCACCTGGTACAACCCATCTATTCTTAAATTCTTTAGACATTGCATTTAAATCATTGTAACTACTCCTAAAGACAGGATCTAGACGTACTTTATTTCCCCAAGAATAAGTAATAAACAGATTTAATTTAAAGTTTTTATAAGTAAATGTATTTCCCAAACCACCATGATCAGTTGGGTCCACACTTCCTTCATAAACTAAATGATCTAGATTATCTCTTTCTTGGAAATTAATATCAGTTGTAGTTAACTCATCTTTCTCATTAATAAATGTAGGTAGTCCTTCATCATTCAATCCTTCAAATCGGTAAGAGAATAATGAGCGTACGGGATAGCCTTCTTTAGCATAACCTGCTCCAGCCACCATATCAATAGCTCTACTTCTATTCTTCAAGTTGGTTATTTCATTTTTAACATGAGAGTAAGTAAAGTCTGTGGTCCAAGAAAAATCAGGAGTTACAATATTTTTTGTACTCAATGTTAATTCAGCACCTCTTGATTTCATTTCGGCAACGTTACCATATTTTGAAATTTCACCACCTAATCCTTGGGTATTTACAATACCAATCAAGTCGTAGTTATTACGCTTGTACCAATCGAATACAAAGTTGATTCTATTATCTAACAAACCTAAATCTAGACCGATATTAAACTCATGTTTCTTTTCATAAGTTAAATCACTATTTTCTAGACTATATATTTCCAGCCCTGATTCAGATACACCACTTGAAGGTCTCCAAGGAGTAGTACTATTAATAACAGCATGTGAGTTTGTAACCCATGCTGGACCTCTATCAGCTGTCAAGCTATAAGATGCTTTTAATGCTAAGTGAGAGAATGTAGGAGTCAGATTTTCAAAGAATTTTTCTTCGTGTGCATTCCATGCTGCTGCAACGTTCCAAGTAGGTAGCCAGCGAGCAGAAGTCGCTTTACCTAGTTTGTTTGTTCCTTCATAGCGGAATGTTCCATTCAAGGTATATTTACCTTTATAAGAATAAGTTAGATTCGTAAAGAACGCAACACTTCTGTCTTTTGTATGATTTAGACCATAATAATCTGAACCTTCTTCTTTTCCTTTTTTAAACACTTCATAAGCATAGAAAGGTATTTCACCCATACTATATTGAAGTCCCCAACCACGGAACCAAGTTTGGTCACGATCAATTCTGTTTATCTCAGAACCTGCATAAGCGTTAATAATATGAGTATCTTTAATCACTGTATTATAAGATGCAGATAAACGTAAATCGTTTGTACGCATTCTATAATCTGTTCTTTTATAAATACCCCCTTGTGGCAACACTGTAATAGGTATTGCATAAGGATTATCAGGATCTGTATATAAGAATGGATTTCTATCACGAATAGTAGTTGTAGGCATTGTTCTATAAGCTACAGCTTGGTTTGAGAAGTCTGTAATATTATGTTCTTGAGAAGTTGCCTGATATTGAATAGCTCCCAAAGCAGCTAGTTCTAATTCTCTAATAGGCTTGTAACGTAAATCCATCTGGAATTTTAAATCAGAAATATTTAAATCCAAATAGTTATTTTCCAATTCATGTTTAATATTAAATGGAGCATAATTTCTCACATAATACTCATCAGGATTAAGAGCTCTTGAAGAGTTTAACGCATACGAATAAGGGTTAATATCGAAATCACGTTTTACTTCACCACTCACAGCATCCACATCTTGTGAAAGTGTTCCTGGTGCTTTTTGTTTACGATAAGAACCATTTGTAATCACATTCAATGTCAGATTATCTAAGATATTGAATGAAGCATTTAAGTTTGCAGTATAACGATTTACTTTACTTTGCTTGGTCCATCCTGGATCTAATAAAGCACTAATAGATGCATAGTAAGAAGATCTTTCATTACCTGAAGACATACTTACTGCATGATTTTGCATCACATTAACATCAAATAGTTCTTTAAACCAATTTGTGTTTTGGTACTCTGCACCTCTTAGATATTGGTTTCTAGATTGTGGGGTGTTTAAGAGCTGACCTTCATTAACAAGTTGGTACATCTTACCATATACACCACTTTCTGATGCTGTTGCAATTTCAGCAAGGTTTAACCAACCTTTTTGTTGCATTTCTTGGTAAACAGCCATCTGGTCTTGAGAGTTCATGATATTAAAATCATTGTAATTTGGTCTCATTCTAGTAGTGAACTCACCCGTATAACTAATACGGCTCACTCCTGCTCTACCTTTCTTGGTAGTAATAACAATAACACCAGCCATAGCTCTAGCACCATAAATAGAAGTTGCCGAACCGTCTTTTAAGACTTGGAAACTTTCAATGTCATCGGCATTTAATCCTGCAATGGCAGAACTGATCAACGTGGTTGCGTCTCCAGAAGAGAGTGCGTCAGCATCTACTTCTACAACATCTTCCATAACAACTCCATCTACAACCCATAAAGGTTTAGAGTTACCATAAATAGAGGTAGCACCACGAACACGAATTTTAGGAGCTGTACCAAATGTACCTGATACGTTTTGTACCGACACACCAGCAGCCTTACCTTCCAAAGCTCTTGAAGGGTCGGGAAGACCATCCATTTTAGCTTTATCTCCGCCTACCTGAACAGAAGCCCCAGTAAAGAGTCGCTTATCGACTTTTGTCATACCAGTAACCACAACTTCTTCTAGAACTTGTGTATCAACTTCCATAATAATTTTCATGTGTGCTTTAATGGGTACTTCTTTGTTTTTCATACCAATGTAAGCCACCTGGATTGTTTTTGCGGAGCTCGGTACGTTTGGAATTGTAAACTTACCATCAATGTCTGTTGAGGCACCTACCGTGGTACCTTTAACAATGACC
>NZ_DYYK01000047.1:0-3558 GCF_020741705.1 Bacteroides coprosuis | reverse complement strand
GGAAAAAGAAAAATAAAAAATCTTGGACATCTTCGCTCATCAAAAAATTTGAAGAAGTTCAGAAGAATATCTTTAACGAAAACGACGAGATTAAAAACGACTAATGTACTATGGATACAACATACACTGACATAATGGATTTAAAGAATTTTGATATCCCAACCAATTCACCAAAAATTATAAAGGTGATAGGTGTTGGTGGTGGTGGCGGTAATGCCGTTAGCCACATGTTTACAGAAGGTATTCACGATGTGTCCTTTGTATTATGCAATACTGATAATCAAGCCCTACTTGAATCACCAGTACCTGTCAAAATACAATTGGGTAAGGAAACAACTTATGGACTTGGTGCAGGTAATAAACCAGACAGAGCCAAAGAAGCTGCCGAGGAAAGCCTAGATGAAATAGAGAAAATACTCAATGATGGTACGAAAATGGTGTTTATCACTGCTGGTATGGGAGGTGGTACAGGAACAGGTGCAGCTCCTATAATAGCAAGAACTGCCAAAGATATGGGCATCCTTACTGTTGGTATTGTCACAATTCCTTTCTTATTTGAAGGTGAAAAGAAAATTATTCAAGCACTAGACGGCGTTGAAAAGTTAGCTCAAAGCGTTGATGCATTACTGGTTATCAACAACGAACGTTTAAGAGAAATACACTCCGACCTAACGTTAATGAATGCCTTTGCAAAAGCAGACGATACTCTTTCCATTGCTGCAAAAAGTATTGCAGAGTTAATTACTAAGAAAGGTAAAATTAACCTAGACTTTGCTGATGTTAACACAATCTTAAAAGATGGAGGTGTTGCTATCATGAGCACAGGGATTGGTAAAGAAGAGAATAGACTTTCAAAAGCTATTAAGAATGCACTAAACTCCCCTCTACTTAACAATAATGATATCTTCAACGCGAAGAAAGTCATGCTTAATATTTATTGCTCAGAGGATGTTATGATGGATGAAATTAATGAAGTTCATGACTTTATGAGCAAATTTAGAGATGAAGTAGAGGTTATCTGGGGTATGACAATAGAAAAAGAGCTTGGAAAGGATGTAAAAGTAACTATCCTCGCTACAGGATTTGGTGTTGAAGATGTCCCAGGAATGAGTGAACGTCGTGAGCAGCGCACCAAAGAAGAGGAAGATACTATAATGATAGAAGAAGAAAAGAAAAGAGAAATCATTATACACAGAATAAAAGCTGCTTACGGAGAAAATGCTATAAACCTAAGAAATCGTTCCTCTAAAAGACAAAATCACATCTACCTTTTCACTTCAGAAGATTTAGATAATGATAATGTGATTGCCGAAGTAGAAGAAACTCCGACATACGAAAGGACAAAAAGTAAATTGAACATTATTTCGAACATTACATCTCAGGGAGGACCTAGATTAACCAAATCAGAAGATAATAATCCTGAGGATAAAGTAATTAAATTTTAAATAAACAGTTATGAGTTTTTTTGAACAGATCAATGAAGATCTAAAACAGGCTATGAAAGCCAAAGATAAAGTTACACTTCAAGTACTCCGTACTATTAAAAAATACTTCTTAGAAGCAAAAACTGCACCAGGAGCACATAATGAGTTATCAGACACTGATGCAATAAAAATCATTCAGAAACTTGTAAAACAAGGTAAAGACTCTGCAACTATCTACGCAGAACAAAAGAGACAAGACTTGGCTGATGAAGAATTAGCTCAAGTAGAAGTGCTTGAGAAATACTTACCTAAACAATTATCTGATGAAGAACTTTCTGCTAGAATAAAAGCTATTGTAGAAAAAGTGGGTGCTTCTTCAATGAAAGATATGGGTAAAGTAATGGGGCTAGCCACTCAAGAGTTAGCAGGAAAAGCTGATGGCAAAGCAATTTCAACAAAAGTAAGAGAATTACTAGCTGAATAGTTATTTCCGATATTTTAAAGAAGGAGGTTATCTAATATACTTAGGTAACCTCCTTTTTTATTTTACTGGTAATACTCAATAACGAAAAAGCTTTCTGCCCTACAATATTGAAAGAATTTTATTGTTGAAGATTATAGAACCAACTTAAATTAAGAACGAAGCCTTAAAAAATATGATTTTAAAAATCACTCTATTATAACACCGACATACCGATTACATATCGGTGTCAAAGTAACATCATGTCGGTGTCATGACAAAAACATGACTTAGTCATACCATTCTATTACTCCATATTAAACAGCACTTTACACCAAAAAATAGGGTATTGAAAGAAATACTTAAATTCCATCCAGTTTCTATTTAATTATACACCTATAAAGAACAAGTATAGTAATAGGAGCAAACTACTAGTTAATCAAACAATTCTTTTAATACATCCAGCGATTTTAGCTCAGGAAAATTAGGGATGTGAATCTTATAAAAGTCACTTAAAACATCTAAGATTTCATTTCTATCATGCCTATTTAACTTAAAAAGATACATTGTTTCATAGTTCATACGCATCAACTGAACGATATGGGATGCCCCTAATGGCTCAAGGTAATTATTGTGAAGAGTAGGCTTGTATGAAATAAAACTCGCATTTAGAAGATCAAAATAATCACCCTCTGTATAATTATCAATATTGGGGTATAAGCCTAAAAAGAGAGAAAGACGCATCATAAAGACTAAATGGAAATTAGCATATGAATTTTGAGATTCATCTAGCCACTGTATAGAATTCATCAAATAAGAAAATAGGGATCCACTCTCCCCTTCTTCTTTAACTGCATAATAGATGAACTCAGCTATAAAAAAGGCAATAGCAGATTTATAAGGATTATAAGGAATTGATTGAAAAGCCAAATGAGGTTTGGCATCTTTAACTCTATAAAGACCACCTTTCTTACTTCTACTAAGATTTAAATCAAGAATAGCTAAAGGCTGAAACAAGTTACTTTTTACCCTGGCCTTAGAAGATTTTGGTATATTCACAGCTACAGAACACCTACCTAGGCACTCTGTATATAAATCTACAATATTTGTCGTATCATTATATTTAATGACTTTCAAAACAACTCCCAATGTCTTTTCTTCCATCACTACCAATCATTATATTACACCAATACGAATGTATAGCATTTATACTGAAACAGCAGCATACCTTTCTTTTAAAATAATATTCTGAACACATCATACTTAGCATCTCACAAATTTAACATTTAAACACACTCTTGTAAGTATCTAATAATAATATATTTACAGAAATATAAATTTAAAAGTCAAGAAAACAACCAACTTTTTAAGAATAAAATTTTGCGATTTAAAAAATATACCATACATTTGCAACGCAATCGAGAAAAAACGATGCATTCTAGCGAAAGCTGAAAAATAAAAATGGCCCGTTCGTCTATCGGTTAGGACGCCAGGTTTTCATCCTGGAAAGAGGAGTTCGACTCTCCTACGGGCTACAATTAATTAAGAACTAAATTATAAAGGTTAGTCAAAAATGGCAAATCACAAATCATCTCTAAAGAGAATCAGACAAGATCAGACAAGAAGACTACGTAACAGATATTATGGTAGAACCATGAGAAATGCTGTTAGAAA
>NZ_DYYK01000046.1:0-2984 GCF_020741705.1 Bacteroides coprosuis | reverse complement strand
AAAATACTTCTGAAAGAAGACACGCAAGTTCTGGATGAAGTTATTATACAAGGTGCATACGGAGCTCAAACCAAGGCCTCTGTTACAGGTGCAATCTCAAGCGTAGATTCAAAGAAAATTGAACAACGTCCTGTGTCCAGTGCTGTAGCAGTCTTAGAAGGAGCTTCATCAGGTATCCAAGTTAATAGTTCATACGGAGAACCAGGAGCAGGAGCAACTATTCGTATTCGTGGATTTGGCTCAGTAAATGGTAGTAATGCTCCCTTATACGTTCTTGATGGAGTACCTTTTCAAGGCAACATAGCAGATATTAACCCAACAGATATTGAAAGTATGTCTGTATTAAAAGACGCTGCATCTGCTGCTCTTTTTGGTAATAAAGCTGCAAATGGAGTTATTATCATTACAACAAAGAAGGGTAAGGGAGATAAGATTAACTTCAATGTCTCTATGAATCAAGGTATTTACGAAAGAGGAATTTCTGAATACGCTCGTTTAGGTGCTAAAGACTGGATGGAAGTAATGTGGGAAGGCTATAGAAACAGCTCTATCAGTGATGGTAAAGATCCAGCAACTGCTAATGCCCACGCTTCAAGCAATCTTGTTTCTGAAATAATTAAATATAACATATTTAATAAACCAGATGATCAGCTATTTGATGAAAACGGTAAGATGGTAAAAGACGCACAAATTTTACCTGGTTATAGAGGAGACTTAGATTGGTACAAACCTATCGAACGCTATGGACACCGCCAAGAATATAATATGAACGGCGGAGGTGCTACAGAAAAAGCAAACTACTACTTCTCAGTGGGTTATTTGGATGAAAAAGGCTATGTTAAATCTTCAGATTTCCAAAGATTATCTGCTCGTACAAATATGAGTTATAAAGTAAGAGAATGGTTTAAAACTGGATTAAACTTAAGTGCCAGCCATCAAACTAAAAACTTAACATCGGGAGATGCTGATAGCAATGCTTCTTATGCAAACCCATTTATGTATGCTCGTAATATAGCACCAATCTATCCTATTCATCAACACGATCCTAAAACTGGAGAATTTCTTACTGATCCAAATGGAAATAAAATGTACGATGATGGAGAAGCAAGATCAAGACCTCAATATTCTGGACGTCACGTTATTTGGGAAAGTGATTTGAATAGCAGACGCCAATTTAGAAACACTTTAAATGCTCAATTATTTGCTGATTTTAAATTCTTAAAAGATTTCACTTTTACAGTAAAAGGAGCTTTAAACTTATCTAATACTGAAGAGCAAAACTATGGTAATGCAGTTATTGGTGATGGAAAAGATCTAGGACGTGCAAAAAGAGATATTTATAGAAATAAAGAATATACTTTCCAACAGCATTTAGACTGGAATAAATTGATAGGTGATTATCACCACCTTAATATTTTAGTGGGTCATGAAAATAACAAAGAGTATTACAACTACTTATATGGATTTAAAACAAATCAAATATTTGAAGATAATACAGCAATGATCAACTTCACTCAAATGACTTCTCTGTATGATTACTTAATGGATTATAGAACAGAAAGTTATTTAAGTCGTATTCGTTATAACTATGATGAAAGATATTATGGAGAATTCTCTTTCCGTAGAGATGGTTCATCTAAATTCCATAAAGATAATCGTTGGGGTAACTTCTGGTCTGTTGGTGGTAGCTGGATGATTACAAAAGAAAAGTTTATGCAACCGTTCTTACGCAATGTAAATGACCTTAAACTTCGTGTTTCATACGGTGAAGTGGGTAATGATGCATCAGTTGGAAGATATGGATATATGGAGTTTTATTCTCTACTACAAAACAACAACCTAGGAGCTGCATACAAAACTCAAATTGGAAATGATGAAATAAAATGGGAAACAACACAATCATTTGGTGTAGCATTAGAAGGTAGATTCTGGAATCGTCTTAATGTATCTATGGAGTATTTTGATAAACGCTCTAAAGACTTACTATTTGACGTGAACCTTCCTCTATCTGTTGGTGGTACTTCAACTAGCTATTTAGAGTCTGTTGTTACAAGAAACATTGGAACAGTATCCAATAGAGGTCTCGAAATCAACACTGACATTGACATCATTAGCAATAAAGACTGGACCTGGAATGTAGGTATGAATGGTACTTATATTAAGAATAAGATTATCAGATTACCAGAGGAAAACAGAGAAAATGGTATTATTTCTGGTACAAAGAAATATACTGAAGGTAAGGGTATTTATGACTTCTGGCTATACAAATATGCAGGAGTAGATCAAATGACTGGTCGAGGACTATACCATATTGATTCTGAAAAGTATTACGTTGACCCTGCAAACAAAGCTCCAGGTAAAGAGGCGGTGGACTCAGATAAAGACATTGAGGCTGGCGAACAAAAAGGTTTCATCATCAATGGTAAAGAGTATGTAACACATACAAACTATGCAAAAAAAGATTGGAGCGGTTCAGCTATGCCTAAATGGTATGGTAGTTTCAACACTTCACTAACTTGGAAAGATCTTACAGTATCTGCTTTATTCACTTATTCTTTAGGTAGTAAAATCATTGATTATAACTATAAAAGTATGATGAGTGTATCATCAAATCCTGGGGCAATACACAAAGATGTTAGAAAAGCATGGCATGCCGTTCCAGAAGGTATGACTGAAAACAGTCCTAATCGTATATGGAAAGATGGAACTCCTAGAATAGACTACACTACTGATAGTGAAGGAAACTCAACATCAGACAGATTTTTACAGAATGGTAACTACTTAACTATTAAGAACATTACTGTAAGTTATAACTTACCAAAATCTATCACTAGAAAACTAAATATTGGAAGATTAGGGGTTAATATGTCTCTTGAGAACCTTTATTCATTTACATCATTGAAAGGTATGACTCCAACACAATCATTTAATGGTACAAACTATAACGTATTCGTACCCGCTAGAGTACTTTCATTTGGAATCAA
>NZ_DYYK01000045.1:0-2564 GCF_020741705.1 Bacteroides coprosuis | reverse complement strand
TCTAAAGCGGTAAATGACATGAAAGAAGATATACTACCACCTGATATCAATAAATCTCAAATGAAATTTATCACTAAAGATGGTAAGACATTATTCAGCCTGAAAGCTATTGCTGGATTAGACGTTAATACTTTAGATGCAATACTAGAGAACAGACCTTTTAAATCGCTTGAGGACTTCTATACACGTATGGTAGAGACTAAACTAATATCCCCTAAGAAAAGTATTACATTGATTAAATCAGGTGCTATGGATAGCTTAGAAGACAAAGAGAGACGTTTAATAATGGCAGATTTAGTTAAGATGATTATTCCACAGAAAGATAAGATAACAATGGTACAATTACCATATGTTAGACATGTATTACCTAGTGAATTTGATAAACTATTAGCTTTATATGACTTTAGAAATAGAATAGAAGGTAGAAACAAAGAGAAGATGAATGAAGAAATTGAAAAAATATTCATTACTCACTATTCTAAGGAAGTGGAATATGAATTTAAAGATGGTCAGTTAAATATTGATATGAAGTCTTGGAAGAAATATTATGATAAAGCTATTAAACCATTAAAAGAAGAGTTGAAAAAAGAAGAATATGCGAAAGAATTCACTAAACAGAAACGTAAAGAGTATTGGTTGGAAGAGTGTAGCAGTACCTTTGAAGAAGGGGAGATAGAAACTATCCTCTTTAATACAGAAAACTTCATTATTGATACTGAATTAGTTTCTGAAAGACATGAAATATCTGAGTTTAAAAACTTACGAAATGCGCCATTCAAGGGTAAAAATAGTAGAGGCTTCCCTGAGTATGAGATATCTGCAATTACAGGTGTTTCAGTAGGGTATAACCACACTAAAAAATTAGTTTACCTATTGACAAAAGAGTCAGGTGTTGTTATACTTAAAATGAATCGTAAGACATACGGTCACTATCACGAGAAATCAGAGGGTAACAAGTCTTGGTGGGAACGTGGTACTAAACTGGTAGTCTTAGGATACAAGAATGGGGAAAGTTTTATGGTTAAAGGAAATCAGATTTATCGTAAACCAGTTATTAAAATAAACGGAAGTAAAAATTACACTTATCAAAATGAAAAGAACATGGAGGAATAAATTATGAAGAGTAGAGAATTTGAGGAACGCATAAAAGAATTAGGTTATGAATACAGTTGTGACACTCAAGAAATAGAAGATGGTATTATCGTAGAATATGCTAGAACCGAAGAAGGTCAGACACTGTCATGTATTAGTAATAGTTGTGAATTCGACATTGATACAGCATGGGGAGCTTTTGAAAGTATGGAACTAGAAAAACAGGACGAACTATTTTATCTTTTTTACTTATACGCTAGAACACCTATACACAAAAGAGGATTGCGCATTAATAAAAAAGAAGTAAAAAATCATGAATTTAGTCTTGACAGAGATTAAGTTCTCTGTTATACTAAGTATATAACAAATTAATAGGAGGAATTATTTATGGGAATTTTAGATTTTTTATTAGATGATGATGGAGAAATTGCAGAAACGTTAAGAGGTTTGTCTGATGAAGACATAGAAGATGAATATGCTAAGTCAGAAGAGTTTGGTGACGACTATATGAGTCCTCAAAACAGAAGATATTAACAATAAAGAAAAACAAATTAAAAATATTATTATTGAATAGGAGAAAATTAATTATGACAAACAAGGACAATGAAATGATATTGGTTTTCGATAAAGAGGTATTTGAAACAATTGGTCTAATTGATGACATGTTAGAAGTAGATGTATTAGCACCTTTAAGCAAAGAAGACTATGAGTATATGATTAGCTTATTAAATGACATGTGGGAAACTGGAGGCTCTGTCCAGAGACGTGGAGACATGGAAGAGGATATGAGTTATCTACAACCTATTCCATATACTGTAATTAAACAAGGAGACAAATACTTCACATATACTCGCTTAGAGGGCGGAGGAGAGTCTCGTTTACATGGTAAATCATCAATAGGCGTAGGAGGACATCAAAACAGTGTTGAATACGCTTGGAACTTTGAGCATCTATTAGCTGTTAATAATTCTCGTGAACTAGAAGAAGAAGTGTTTATTAGAGATGAAAATGGGGAAGAAATAGATTATCACTATGATTTAGCCAAAGAATCTATTATTACAGGTTTGATGTATAATCAAAAAACAGAAGTTGATTCTGTCCATCTTGGAGTTTTAAATATTATTAGTATCCCTGAGACTTGGACTGTAGAACCTAAGGAAACAGATACATTGGAAGGTAAGTTTTTAACCAAAGAAGAGATTCAAGAATTAGATTTAGAAAACTGGACTAAAAGTGCTTTGAGTGTTTTAAAATGAGAATTTTTGGAGCAGGTATGATAGTATCAGTATTATGGGTTTGGATTTTTAATATTATATCTTGGATTATTTATAGAGATATGATTGATTTTAATACAGTTGAAGGATATATTTTTATGGGAGCTGCTTTTATTTCTGGAGCAGTATCCCAAACTATAAAACAAATTAAAGGAGAACGATTATTATGAAAACAATTTTTAAGATTATCGCAGGTAT
>NZ_DYYK01000044.1:0-7978 GCF_020741705.1 Bacteroides coprosuis | reverse complement strand
TACTATTTTTGGCAGTAGTGCTTGTTGTGCTTTATTTATTGAGACTATCTGTGCTCTTGTATAAATCTCACAAAGAAGAATAAAGCATTTTATTCTCTCTATGCTACATTTCTTTATACCCCAAAAGGGCTCTCTTGATAAGCCAAAAGAGCCTTTTTAGGCTTTAATATCAAAGTAAAATCTGTTACATCTTATCAATTCTCTCTTGTAGCTTCATAGCAAACTGTGCAATGTGGTACCCATCTACGAGTCTGTGATTGGCTTCCACGGATACATTCATCTTGAGTCTGCCTCCCCAATTGATATATTTTCCCCATGTAATACGAGAAATGGAATGATTAGGGTCTGCATCATGTTCATTTGTTAGTGAAATCATTTCTACCCACGGGAAACTAGAGAAATAGATTACTTCTTCATGGCCTAAATTATCAGGATTGGAAATGAAAGTAGTTTGATTTTCTGTCAGTTCTTTAGCCCGTACACAGAATTCATCCATAGGTTCATCAAGCTTATAAGCAGTAACATGGAAAAGACTATGCCCTTTCTTCATGTGTGTAAACATAGGGTGTAGTCGGTCAACCAGATAAACCTCATCATCTATAATTTTGAATCTAAAGTTTTCTACCTCGTTCATTACTTCTGTAGATAAATAGACTAATATCAGGTAGAAAGAAAGTTTATGCTCGTGAGCATAAGCATAGAGATTGGTTACATCGAGGGGGAAACTCAGGTTAAAACAAGGAGCTGCCAGATTAAAGAAATCATAATGCTCGCGTCTGTCCCAAGTAGATATATCTATCTTCTTCATAGTTGGTTTATTTAGAGTTAATACAAAACTTAATCAGTAGGGGTGTCAAGGAATGTCGCGTAGTAAGTAAGGTATATGAGTTATAAACTCAGTTGTGTTGAAAATGTTCTACCTATCAAGCCAAAAAGTGAAGGTTAAAGCCATTTTTAACCTATGTTATTTGTATTTCTAGGTCGGATGATTTGTTTTTAATGCAGATAAAATTGGGCAGTATCTGTTTTAGATATATTTGCAGCCACTAAAAAAAAATGCTGTGAATATAGAAAATGCAAATCGATTTGAGATGGGTTTATTGGAGTACAAACGTCTTATAAACCAGGGTAAAACAAATTCTTTAAACAAAGACTGTAAAACGGGTATGGTAAAGAATATCTTAGCAATAGCAGATAGTATGCCTATTTATGGATATGAAAATGTAATAGGGTATTACTACAAAAACTTTCTTTACTTACTAGCTAAAGATCATGTAGTAGATAGAGATGAATTTAATGTGGTTCATAAAAACTTACTCAACACTCTAATTGAACTGACAGTAGCTCGTAATGCAAAAATAAAAGAGGAGGTTGATAATATTGGTGATTTAGTCAGTATTCTTGAAAATTCTAATAATGAACTAAGTATTAATGATTTAGTCATTCTTCTGCAAGAATATGAATATTCACTCACACTTTCTCGTGTGCTAATAGATAAAAGCCAAAGTGAATGCTATAATTATACAGACCTAATGGTGCGCTTGATAAATAGAAGTATAAGAATAATTCATGACGGTTTGGATACCTTACTTATCTGCAAAACAGATGAAAGTAGCGTGGCTATTGAAAGATCTTTTACACAAAAGAAGTTTCTAGAAGCTCTTTCTATATTAGATACCATGCATAAAATGGATGTACTTCCTATTCTGAGTGCTAAAATAAATCGTTATTTCAAAAGCCTCTGTGCTACTTATCTAAATGTATTTGGAGAAGAGTTTAAACCAGAAGACTCCTTAATTCATTTAAAGTATGAGCAGGATATGGAGTGTTACCAACACTGTCTATCGGTGAATAAGTTTGATACGTACATAAAGGAATATCCCGAAGGAATATTTATTGTTGAAGCAGAATGCGAAGATGCTCAAGCCGAAAAACTATTCGATGTGTCCAACTGGTGTGACTGTTACAAGGATTCAAAAATAGATGTATATCTTGAAGAATGTCCTACAGGTATATTTGTCACTACTGCGCAAAAACTAATAGCAGAATGTAACTAGTTTAGCATTAGGCTCATTGATTTTTAAGAAGAATGCAAATCAGATTCTCATATAAAAGAATATTGGTTTGCATTCTTCTTGTTATATAGAAAGATAGATATCTTCGGAATCTGTAAAATAGTAGATTTAAATTTATTAGTTCTCAATAATACTCCTTAAATTTAGAGATAAAGTTGAATCTTAGGAGTATGAAAAATGAGCTTTTAAATTCGTTTCTGGAAGGTGTGAGGGATTACAAAAATTCTTATACACATGTGCTTTTGTATAGTGGAGAAACAAGGAACCCTGCATATTATTCTGTAAAATTGATAAACAGGGCGAAAGAACTAACAGAGCATGCCGATTATAAGCTGCTCGGGTATCTGTATTCTGATATTTTACTCAATTTAGCAAGCTGCATAGCGAGTCAAAAAATATACATTGATGCAATCGACTTATTGAGTAAGCAGAATGATGCTTGTTTGGATTATTATGGGCAGATGAAAATCAAAAAAGAGTTTTTTGCCCTCCAAGAGGCCATTCTCGCCTTCGATAATCGTAGGCTAATTGATATGAATGATGTAAAGAGCTTTGTTGAAGAGTGTATTCCACATATTTACTACCTGTTTATCTTTGCTGAGCAAGATCAAATCAAAGAAGAATATTCTGCGGCAGTGGATCAGGTTATCCGTATGGTGATAGAATCTTTGATGCACTTACTAAGTGCTGAAGCCTATAAAAACGCATCACTTACCACCGAAGATGTACGGGGTTTGTACCTAAATGCTATAGCGATACTTTATGCTTTGTTGCAGACAGATATCAATAGTGATATCAAGCATTCCTTAATGCAGTATAAAGGGCTGTTAGAGGAGGATTTTAAATCCTTATCGGGTTATTCTGTAGATCCTAGTCAGTTAGCTAAAGTGATTAATTTGTCAAATCGGGATGATTTTCATTGCTTTTTAAATTGCTCTAAACTACAAAACTATACCACATACCTTTTGGAATACCCACAGGGGATATACCACGATTGGGCCGTATATACAGATGCTGCTATGCGCTTAATTCCCGAGGTTAAGCTCTGGGTAGATAGCTTTAGAACTCGCAATTTTGGTTATTATAGCTTGAAGTATCCCAATGGATTATTCAATGATTTAGATCGATATTTACTACAAAGACTTTGCTGATGTTTTTTTATCATTGATCTACTAAGCCCCCTTTATTCTCCAGAAAAAGAGTAATAAAGGGGGCTTAGTAGTTATTTTAATCTTTTGACCAACTCAAATAATTATTCAAAAAGAGTAGTAAAATAGGACAGAAGTGGCTACCTTGCCAAGGTATTAAAGAGTTAATCAACATTATTCACACATTAATTTAAAAATTATGGGTGCAAACGAAAAGCTATATGCTCAGCGTATAGCACAGTACAAGGAAGTACTGGTACACGAATGTAGTAATGATTCTGCCGCTATCATAGAGCGTGCAAAACAAGTAATTAACCAATACATCGGAGAATATCCTACTTGGTATTTCTCACGGATGGAAAAAGACTTAAAGCTAAAAGCAATGCTTCAGCTTATTGAAGAGCAAGAGTGGTTGCACGAGGGGGATAGTAGTGAACTAGAAGCTCGGAAGAATCACTTAAATGCTATACGAGCAGCTAAAGCAAAACAGCGGCAAAGGTATGATTACACCTACTTGAAGGAGTATGTAAAACCGTATCAGGTAGCTGTTAAAACCAGTTGCAAGAATGATACTGAAGCGATAAAAAAGAGAGCTTTGGAGTTGATAGATGAATACATTAGTTGGGCTCCTTCTGAATATTTTTCTACAGACGACAAAGATTTGCGCTTTTTCGCTATGGTAAAATTGCTCGAAGAACTTTATTTTCAGTCTAAGGGATTGACTATAAATTAACATACCAAAACGGGTTGATACTGAATTAAGAGTATCACCCCGTTTTTATTTTATACAAACAACCATTTAGGCCTTAGCGAATGCCAAATGTACTACTTGCCACCAATGCTCGTATATCTTCATTCTCCTGTTTTGCCATTTCTGTAAGCAACTCTAAAGGTGCATTAACATTATTGATCGCTGCTTTTTGAACATCCGTGTTTTCATCTTTCATCAGTTGAACAAGCAGGGAGATAGGCAAATTCTTGTTTTTGGCTACTCCTTGTCGTGGCCTGAAATCTTCATCTTTAGCCAGTTTTTCGAGTAACTCCAAAGTCACATTTTCATTGGTTGTTACAGTGGATCGCACCCACGGATCTACATCCTCAGCCAGTTTCCTTAATATCTCTATGGGTGTCTTTGCGTTACTTGCAATCTCTTGTCTCACAGCAGGGTGTTCATCCTTTGCTAGTTTCTGTATCAAAGCTTGAGAGATATTGGTATTGCTTGCTACCACTTCTCTAACCCGATAATAAGAGTAGTCGGAGAGGAGGGTTAAGGTTTCAATAGGAGTATTCGGATTCCTTGCTACAGAACCTCTCACTCTAAAATCTTTGTCCTCTGCCAAATCTCGCAGTATATCAAGGGGTGTACTAGGGTTACTAGCCACACCCTGGCGAACACGTATATTCTCATCTTTAGAGAGTTCTGCTAGTATATCTTTTTGGGTTTTGGGATTACTTGCCACACCTTGTCGAACGGCAAAGTCTTTATCTCTTGCTAGTTTCTCCAAAGAATCTAGTGAAGTATAAAATTGTGAAGCCTTATCTCTTTCATCGAGCAAAGCTTGTCGCTTGTTCAGTAATTCTATCAATTCGGATGATACGTGCTTACTCCCTTGCACCACACGTCTCACATTAAAACTAGTATCTTTGGCTAGTCTTTTTAAAATATTTTCTGGAGTCAAAATGTTGGTTGCAACGGCTACCCTAACTTTTACACTAGGATCTTTCGATAAGTTCTCCAAAATGCAAGTGAACATTTTGATTTCTTTCCGATTTCTTTGTTTCTCTTCCATAGTATATTGGGTTTAATAGGTTTAAGGTTTTGCAGAGTTACTCCCCTCTACAAACTAGCAATTTGACTACAAGTAATAATAAATTTGTAATAATAGCAAGGAAACTAGCATTTTGTATAGAAAAAAGATAAATCCACTCACTCCATAGTCTAAAGAGAAAAGGAATATTAAAGAGGGAGCTTTGAGAGCAGTCCACTTTTATCAGGGTAAAAAGGGTAACATGTCGGTGTCATGTACTCATCATGTCGGTGTCAAGAGAAGCACATGACTAAGCCAAAACAAACACGCTGTTTTTATCCTTGTTTTTCCTCATTATTGGGGTTTGTCTTTTTGATAGTTTGGCAGATGAATTTACCCAATTTTTATATACCTTTATAAAAGGCTATTTGCCTATCAACTTTACATTAAAACCAAAAGAGTTATGATAAAAATATATGGAATGAGCACTTGCCCAGACTGTACCTGTCTAGAGGAGCAAGTAAAAGGAAATGATAAGTATGAAAGTATTGATATCGGTTTGCACGTGAAAGACCTTAAATCTTTCCTTAAACTACGTGATAACAACCCTATATTTGATGAAGCTAAGAAAATGGGGTCGATAGGAATACCTTGTTTCGTTCTCGAAGACGGCACAGTAACCCTTACTCCCGAAGAAGCAGGATTGCATTCTACCCCAGCATCTACAGATGCAGCCTCTTGCTCTATTGATGGGAGTGGGTGCTAAAATCGGTGGTTTCTATCTTTATAAATAAGGAGAGAAGCACGCATAAAGCCATTCAATATTTGCGGCGGTCATTGATAAGGACAGATAAACTTGCTTCAGTATATTGACCTAGGTAATAAACTTAGTGATACTCATGGAATATGGAAAAGTGACTTGCTGTGCGTTTCTATAATATTTGAGCTAGCAGCCCAACAATTACCTACTTTAGAAGATAGAGACTGGAGATCTGAATATTTATCTTATAGAACCCTTGATTGTAAAAGTTATCTCTTACTTTATTATAGAAACTACAAAAGATTTTATTTATCTTATTTGTTATGAGATGTATTTTATATAAGTAATTTACTAAACAAAACATAAAAAATAATATTGTAAAATATGCTTACAATAACCAAAATAAAACTGCATAATTTTAAAAGATTCAAAAACCTTACCCTGGATTTTAATCCTGATATTAATATTTTTGTTGGAGATAACGAATCTGGAAAGAGTACAATTTTACAAGCTATTGATCTTGTTGCTCGTGGAAGTAGAACACGTGTTGAGAATATTGGTCTTAATAAACTATTTAACATTGAGAATATGCTTGAATATATGAAAGGAGATAGAAATCCTACTAATTTGCCAGAGATGTATGTAGAACTCTACTTTTCTAATCAACCAGATCCTTCGTTGGAAGGTATAAATAATAGCATTAGTCAGATATGTTCAGGCATTAGACTACGTTGTATTCCAAATGATGATTATAGTCAGCAAATATACCAATTGTTACAAAATCCGCATGCTTCTTTTCCATTAGAATTTTACAATGTCATATTTGATACTTTTGCTGGAGAATCATTCAATGCTTATACTAAGAAGTTGAAGAGTCTCTTTGTAGACAACTCTACTATAGGCAGTCCACGTGCTATGCGCGAATACGTTAACGATATCTATCACGCACAGTTAACTGATGTACAGAGAGTGAATGCAAGGTATGCTTACAAGGATAGTAAAATTCAGTTCCAAACTCAAACATTGTCTCAATATAATGCTTTAGTACATCCTTATAGTTTTGCTATTAGGGAATCGGCAGATGATAATATTGAAACGGATATTACACTTTTGGAAAATGAGATTCCTTTGGAAAACAAAGGTATGGGTACTCAATGTTTCATAAAGACAGAGCTATCAATGAATAGAGCAATTAATAGCATTGACATGGTATTAATTGAGGAACCAGAAAATCATTTGAGTTATATCAAAATGTTGGAACTCATTACACTTATAAAAGGTACAAGAAATCGTCAGCTTTTTATCTCTACTCATAGTGACCTTATCGCCACAAGATTGAATTTGAAGAAATGTTTGCTTTTCAATAGTTTGTCTACCAACGTAGTTGGTTTGGCTGATTTGTCTGAAGACACAGCTGATTTCTTCACGAAAGCTCCCGATAACAATATGCTCCAGTTTGTGTTGTCTCCAAAATCTATTTTGGTAGAAGGCGACGCAGAGTTTATACTGATGGAAGCTTTGTATAAAAGAACAATTGATAAAGATCTTTATGCAAGTGGAATAGGTGTTATTGCAGTTGATGGTAAATGCTTTAAAAGATATTTAGAAATAGCTAAATTGTTGCATAATAAGGTGGCGGTAATAACCGATAACGATAGTGACTATAATTCTAATATAAAGGACATTTACGTGGACTACATTCAAAATCAATTCGATAATATTCGCATTTTTTCAGACATTGATGATGCAAGACATACTTTTGAAATATGTATTTATCAAGATAACCAAGATATATGTAATGATGAGTTCCAGACTCCAAGACGCAGATTAGATACAATAGATTATATGCTTAAAAATAAGGCAGATGTAGCATATAGGTTATTAAAAAATAGGATGGACACACTTATCGTTCCACAATATATACAAAAAGCAATAAAATGGATAGACGCTTAATACTTGCAGTAGCAGGATCTGGAAAAACAACTTTCTTAATAAATATGCTAAACTTGGAGAAACGTTTCCTTATTGTTACGTATACTGATAATAATGTTGCGAACATCCGTAAGTGTATAATTAAAAAATTTGGCTATGTACCTCACAATGTTACACTTATTTCATATTTTCAATTTCTGATACATGTATGCTATCAACCTTTTTTAAAGGATAAGATTAGGGCTAAAGGTATCATGTGGAATATGCCAAATCAGCAAACATTAAGGTTAAGGCGAGATAATCCTATATTTTATC
>NZ_DYYK01000043.1:0-11789 GCF_020741705.1 Bacteroides coprosuis | reverse complement strand
GCAAATATAGGTAAATAAATTTGATCTACAAATAAATTTTAAAAGAAAGGAGTAGAAAATGTTGACATTTATTTTCTACTCCTTTTAATTGTAGTATAACTATTTGTTTATTAAAGGGTTCCATCCTTGCGCTTGGAGCTCTAATTCTTTACCATCTTTTGTGATTAAAGCGGCACTTAAGTCTTTTTTAGTAATATGACCTAGTAATTTAACTCCAGGAATAGAACTTATCTTTTCGTGATTAGCTAGAGGCACAGTGAATAACAACTCGTAATCTTCTCCTCCATTAAGAGCAGCTGTCATAGGGCTCATCTGTAACTCTTCTGCCATAACTGCTGTTTGATAATCTATAGGAATATTTTCTTCATAGATTCTACAGCCTACTTGGCTTTGGTTGCAAATGTGTAGTAATTCAGAAGATAATCCGTCTGATATGTCCATCATTGAGGTAGGTATAATTCCAGCCTTATCAAGAGCTTCAATAATATCTTTTCGAGCTTCAGGTTTGAGTTGTCGCTCTAGGATATATTCTTTACCCGCAAAATCAGGTTGAATATCATCTGCTTTACTTGTTCTAAATACTGCTTTTTCTCTTTCTAGAAGCTGTAAACCCATATAAGATGCGCCTAGGTTTCCTGTAACACATACAAGGTCTGTTTCTTTTGCTCCATCGCGGCATACGATTTTATCTTTGTCTACTTCTCCGATACAGGTAATGCTAATTGCAAAACCAGTAAGAGATGACGTAGTGTCGCCACCTACAATATCTACTCCATAGTTTTCACAAGCCAATTTGATTCCACTAAAGAATTCATCTATATGCTCTATTTCAAAGCGTTTAGAGATTGCAATAGAAACAGTAATCTGCTTAGGAGTACCGTTCATAGCATAGATATCCGAGAAATTGACTACAGCAGATTTATATCCCAAATGTCTGAGGGGAGTGTACACTAAATCAAAGTGAACACCTTCCATTAGCATGTCTGTAGTAACTAAAATCCGTTTGTCAGATGGATAAGAAAGAACAGCAGCATCATCACCCACTCCTTTAATAGAAGATGAGTTAACTAGTTTTATGTCTTCTGTAAGCCTCTTAATCAGTCCAAATTCACCGATAGTTGATATTTCTGTTCCCATCCGTTATTTAAGCTCTGTTGATAAGTTCACGCATAATAGCTGTCATTTTTGGCTGAGCAGCATCAGCAGCAATCTGTACTTCTTCGTGAGAAGCTTCAACGATCTTTCCTTCAACACCTAAGTCTGTAATTACTGAGCAACCAAATACACGGATACCAGCATGGTTTGCTACTATAACTTCAGGAACAGTTGACATACCTACTGCATCAGCACCCCAAATGTGGAACATTTTGTATTCAGCAGGAGATTCAAATGTAGGTCCTTGTGTACCTAGATAAATTCCTTCTTTGACAGTAATCTTCATTTCTTTAGCTATTTCTTTAGCTTGGTTAATAAGACCTTTGTCATAAGCTTGGCTCATATCTGGGAAACGATCGCCATATATGTTCTTACCTCTTAGTGGATGTTCTGGGAAGAAATTGATGTGATCTGTAATAATCATTAAGTCGCCAATTTCAAAATTAGGATTCATTCCACCGCATGCATTCGATACAAATAGAGTTTTGATACCTAGTTCTTTCATTACTCTTACAGGGAAAGTAACTTCCTTCATAGAGTAGCCCTCATAGTAGTGGAAACGGCCTTGCATAGCCATAATATCTTTACCTCCAAGTTGTCCAAAAATAAGTTTTCCGCTATGACCTTCTACTGTTGAAACAGGGAAATTAGGGATTTCAGTATATGAAATTTCATATTTGTTTTCAATCTCATTCACAAGGCTTCCTAAGCCAGTACCTAAAATAATTGCAGTTTCAGGTTTTGTAGTCATCTTGTTTTTAAGGAAACTAGCAGTTTCTTTTATCTTCTCTAACATAGTCTAAAATATTTTGATTAAATACTGATTGTTTTTCTTGTAATATTTCTATCTCAATAGGGATAGCATATATACAATCTTTTATATCTGAGCTGAGATGAGGATTACTTAATAATCTCATCGCATCTTTTTCTGTAGTTATTATGAGCTTATTATCACCTGATAATGATGAAAATTTATCTTCAATATCTTTAATATCTCTAGTTGTAAAATCGTGATGATCTTTATAGCTCTGATATGTAATCGTATCGGAATACTTTTTTAATTCGTCTTGAAGGTAGATTGGGTTGGCAATACCAGTTAATAATAAAAGGCTATCATAGGAGCTAAGACTTTCTAAGTCTATCTTTTGGGCTTTATCTTCCTTAAATACAGGATATAAATTTCCATACTTAAAGGTAGAAAAGTATAATTTTTGAAAAGGGTATAAATCTAGTCTTTTCCCTATAATATTAAAGTCTATTGGCTTTATATCGTCTGGGCATTTGGTAACAATAACTATATTTGCTCTTGTTTTGCCAGATATTGGTTCTCTTAGCAAACCAGAGGGTAAAAGTTTGTCATCGCAGATTAATCGATGATAATCTGTAAGCAATATATTTAAACCCGCTTTTACATACCGATGTTGGAAGGCATCATCTAGTAAAATGGCTTCGACTATTGGATCTTTACTCTTTATTAAATGTTCAATACCTCTTCTTCTATCTGCATCAACAGCTATCGTTGCATTTGGGAATTTTTGCTTAATCTGAAAAGGTTCATCTCCTATGTCTTCAGCAGTGCTTTTGGCAGATGCTAATACAAATCCTTTTGTTTTTCGTTTATAGCCTCTACTCAATACTGCTGTGTTATGTTTTTCAGATAACAAAGACAGAATATATTCTGTATGGGGTGTTTTACCTGTTCCACCTACAGTGATGTTGCCAATACATATTATAGGTAGCTTATAGGTTTGCTGTTTTAAAATATTCCAGTCGAAGAGTTTATTACGTAGCCTAACACCTATTCCGTATAAAAACGAAATAGGACTAAGCCATTTTTTTATTTGTATGTGATGATTCTGATTGTTCATCTAAAAGATTATTCTTGTTATATGCTTATTGAAAATTTAGAATATAGGGGAGTCTTGCTTGTAAGAAAGAATCTTCTGAAAGACGTTCTATATATTCAGCTTGATTAAATAAGTCTTTAAATTTACTGTTTTCTATGTAAGTTTTCACCATATCTTGTGAAGTCATTTGCAGAAGTTGTTCAAAGAAGTCTGGTTGTGTAGGGTAAGTTCTTACATTATAGGTAGTAAGACCTGCCTTAGATGCTGCATATTCTAAAGCATCATTTAGTCCTCCTAGTTCATCTATAAGTCCGATTTCTTTAGCTTTAGCACCGGTCCATACTCTACCTTCAGCAATTTTGCGAATTTCTTCTTCTGAGATACCTCTACCATCAGCACATCTTTTTATGAATAGACCATAGCCTTCTTCAATATAAAACTGTAGTAGTTGTCTTTCATCTGCATTGAAATTTCTGAAGATGCTACCAAAATCTGCATGTTTATTAGTTTTGACTACATCAAAGTTGAGTCCTACTTTATTTGCTACTTTTTCAAAGCTAGGAATCATGGCAAAAATACCGATTGATCCTGTTAAGGTAGTAGGTTCTGCTATAATATGGTCGGCAGCTGCAGATATATAGTATCCACCCGAAGCTGCATAATCACCCATAGAAACAATTACTGGCTTTTTAGCTTTAAGATCTACTACAGCTTTCCATATTTGTTCAGAAGCATAAGCACTGCCTCCTGGGGAGTTGACTCTAAGTACAACAGCTTTGATGTTTTCGTTTTCCTCTAATTTCTTTAAATCTTTTACAACAGATTCACCAACAATAGCAGAAGCAAACTTGTTGCTTGCATCTACAATATCTCCTTCAGCATAATATATAGCGATGTTTCCATCTTTCTTTTTTGTTTGATCTTTCGGGATGAATACATGTTTCATTTTTTTGAATGAAATGTAATTTGCTTTTTCTCCATTAAGTTTTTCTTTTATAGCATTCTGAACATCATAGCGGTATGAAAGCTTATCTACCAAATGATTGTTTAAAGCAAACTCTGTGGGCTGAAAAAGTACCATCTTATCAGCATATTCTTGAAGTTTTTCTTGTGAGATATTACGAGCAGTAGATACTCCTGATACAATATGTGACCAAATATCATTTAGAAAAACAGAAACTTGTTCTTTGTTGGCTTGGCTCATTTTTGTTTCTGTATAAGGCTCTACAGCAGATTTATAGGTACCCACTTTAAAAATCTGCATATCTACACCTATGTTTTTTAAAAGAGTAGTATAAAACATAGGTTGTGCAGCTAATCCTGCCCATAGAAGTCCTCCTTTAGGGTTTAGATGTACCTCATCAGCTACTGAAGCCAAATAATAAAGTCCTTGTGTGTATTGATCTGCGTATGAAATAATAAATTTTCCTGATTCTTTAAAATCGATAAGTGCTTTTCGAATTGCTTCGAGTGAGGCAAAAGAAGCACTCAAGTTTTTTGCTTCAATATATATACCTTTGATATTAGAATGATTTTTTGCTTTCTTTATTGAACTTAATAGATCATTTAGTCCCACAGAACTTTGGCTAGAATTAAGTGGATTTATGTCAAAAAGATCAGCTAGAGGGTTTTCTAATGCTCTTTCACTAAGAGTCCCTTCTAGTTTTAGCTCAAGAACAGATGATTCTTTTACAATTACGTCTTTGTCTGAAGACGAAATAATACTACCTATTACTACAGAAAACAGGAAAAAGAACAGTAAAACTCCAGTAAGGAATAATCCTGTTATTGTGGCTAATGTGTATTTAAGAAAATCTTTCATAGTATATTATTTTGAACAAATATTTTCAATATAAGCAAAGATAAAGAAAGGGTATGACTTTTTCTATAAAAAGGAATCGATTTTGTAACAATTCGCTAGTATATTAATCCTAAAAGCTCAATAGATGTCAGTCATCAATCCTTAATAATTAAGATAAATGATTATTTCATGTTTTTTTGATCCTTTAAGAAGATTCCTATTAGATTTGTTTTTCGATAGGATTGTTTCATCAACACTTGTTCTTCTAGGAGTTGAATATTATTTTTTATTCAGATAATACTAATGAGTTTTATTTGATTTTTAAATTATAGGGATACTAATATGATAAAGACATATCGGTGTCATCGTATCATCATGTCGGTGTCATGATGATACGATGACACCGACATGATATTCTCATACACCTATGTGTTTACACTGTTTTAGCAGCAAGATTTACTCTAAAATACAAAGAGGATAGCAAGATTCAATATCTTACTATCCTCTTTATTTATGAATTTTAAATCAATAAAATTATTTAGTAATTTTTTCAAAACTAAAGTTATATATACCTGATTTTGTTGGCTCAGTTGGAGTCGAATCTTCTTTTGCTTCTGGTTCGGCAGGAGTGACTTTTTCTGCTTTATAAGATAATTTGAATGTGATTTTTCCAGTATTTTCACTTTTAGCATAAAGACCTAACTCTTCATTATCATCTAGTGCAATTTTAATAATCACACCATTTTCCAAAGGTATTTCAATATCTTCAGTGTCAACATCAAATTTAATTTGTTGTTCCTCTTCTAATATTTCTTTCGTTTCAAAAGAAAAGTTCTTTTCTAAATTACCTATTTCTTCAAGAACAGCATCAGCTTCTTCTGCTGTTTCATATAAACTATATATGATATCTTTAATTGGGAAATTGTTAAATTTTAGTTCTTTATCTTTTGTAACAACGAGTGTTAGATCTTTAGCTGGTTGTTCAGATTCGTCAGCTCGTGGAGTTAGAACCGTTACAGATCCGTTATAAGTACCTGGCATACCCATTAATTCTTCAATACCCGGAGCTACTGGATCATCATCGTCATCAGAGCATGATGCAAATCCTACACTTAAACAAAGTACAGCTACAGCAAATAGAGTTTTATGAAAATTTTTTAAAGATTTCATTTTTGTAATTTTTATGGTTTAAGAAAATTTTTGTGAGCTGAATTCAGTTCTGTATTTTAAATCGATTTCAATAGTAAAATGCATTCGGATGATAATTACTGCATCTAAATAAGAAAAAAGATATAAAAAATATAATGTATAAGTCTGTAATATATCTTGTTTCTATTTTAATACGTTGATTATTAGTTGTATATGTATTGTTGGTATCTTTAAAATAGTTGATGTGAAAAAAGATTAATCAATTATTATTCACACTGATGAATAATAATTGACTGTGAGGATCTGGAATAAAAAAAGGGATATTCCATGGAATATCCCTTTTACATATCTATATAATGAATAAATTCTTATAAGTGTGTAGCAACGTCTACTGCAACAGCAACAGTACATCCTACCATTGGGTTGTTACCCATACCTAAGAATCCCATCATTTCTACGTGAGCAGGTACAGAAGAAGAACCAGCAAACTGAGCATCAGAGTGCATACGTCCCATAGTATCTGTCATACCGTATGATGCAGGACCTGCAGCCATGTTGTCTGGGTGAAGAGTACGGCCAGTACCACCACCAGAAGCTACAGAGAAGTATTTCTTACCTAACTCCATACATTCTTTTTTGTATGTTCCAGCAACAGGGTGTTGGAAACGAGTTGGGTTAGTTGAGTTACCTGTAATAGAAACGTCAACACCTTCGTGATGCATAATAGCTACACCTTCTCTTACATCGTCAGCACCGAAGCATCTAACTTTTGCACGAGCGCCGTTAGAGTATGCGATTTCTTTAACTACTGTAAGTTCTGAAGTATAGTAATTAAATTCAGTTTCAACATAAGTGAAGCCATTAATACGAGAGATGATTTGAGCTGCATCTTTACCAAGACCGTTAAGAATACAACGAAGTGGTTCTTTACGTACTTTGTCTGCTTTTGCAGCAATTTTAATTGCACCTTCAGCTGCTGCGAATGATTCGTGACCAGCTAAGAATGCAAAACATTTAGTTTCTTCGCGAAGAAGACGAGCTGCTAGGTTACCATGACCGATACCTACTTTACGATCTTCTGCAACAGATCCAGGGATACAGAATGCTTGAAGACCAATACCAATAGCTTCAGCAACTTCTGCAGCATCTTTGCAACCTTTTTTGATTGCTATAGCAGCACCTACTACGTATGCCCATTTAGCATTTTCAAAGCATATAGGTTGAGTTTCTTCACAAGTTTTGTATGGATCGATACCAATACCAGCACAAATAGCTTTAGCTTCTTCGATATCTTTAATTCCGTTAGCGTTTAACGCTGCGTTTATTTTTTCGATACGACGATCGTAACTTTCAAATAATGCCATAATTGTTTTCCTCCTTAATTGATTAGTCTTGACGTGGGTCGATGAATTTAACTGCACCAGTTTCTTCAGTGAAGCGACCGTATGTACCGGTAACTTTTTTCAAAGCTTCGTTAGCATCTGTGCCTTTTTTAATCTCATCCATGAATTTGCCCATGTGTACAAATTCGTATCCGCAGATTTCATCATTTTCATCTAATGCGATAGTCTTGATGTAGCCTTCAGCCATTTCAAGGTAACGAGGACCTTTAGCTAATGTACCATATAAAGTACCAACTTGGCTACGTAGACCTTTACCTAAGTCTTCTAGACCTGCACCAATTGTTAGACCGCCTTCAGAGAATGCTGATTGGGTACGACCATAAACAATTTGTAGGAAAAGTTCACGCATTGCAGTATTGATAGCATCACAAACTAAGTCTGTGTTTAATGCTTCAAGAATAGTTTTTCCAGGAAGGATTTCTGAAGCCATAGCTGCAGAGTGAGTCATACCAGAGCAACCTATTGTTTCAATAAGTGCTTCTTGAATGATTCCCTCTTTAACATTTAATGTAAGTTTACATGCACCTTGTTGAGGAGCACACCAACCCACACCGTGAGTTAAACCTGAAATGTCAACAATTTCTTTTGATTTTACCCATTTACCTTCTTCAGGAATTGGAGCTGGTCCGTGGTTTGGACCTTGTTTTACAACACACATGTGTTCCACTTCGTGTGAATAAGTCATAATTAACTCTATTTATAATTATATATTAAAAATATGTAGCCTGTTTTAATATGTCGTTTTGAATGGAACACAAAGGTAGTTGTTTTATTTTTCAATACAAATTGAGAAAAGATACTTTTTTGAAACGTTAAACCTTCAAGCCTATAAGACTTTAATATTGTAATATAGAGTTGCCAATTATGGCTTGTTAGCATATTAATTTACACTCTTTTTATTTGAAAATAGGAGACAATGACTTGAAAAACATTTATCTTTGCTACAAAATAGAAATAAATATGGTTGAAATAAAAGAGAAGGATATTCAGAAAGCTGCAGCTGAGGGTATGGATAGCTTTTTGAGAATTTTTACGGATAGCTATAAAGCTGCTCTTTTAGGAGAATTAACCTCTGATAAAATGGGTGCTTTAAATGGAGATCAGCATACCTTATTGGCTTATCATTACTTTTTAGATGAGGTTATGGTTGGAGGATTTTGTCAGCTGATTCAAAATGGATATGGACCTTATATCTTTGAGAATCCTTTTGCTAAAGCAATGCGTCTTTGGGGATTGAAAGATTTTTCAAAGTTAATATATAGGGCTAAAGAAATTTATGACGTTCATAAAGTAGATTTGGTAAAAGAAAGAACTGAAGAAGAATTTATGGCGATGTATGAAGAATATGAAGCTTTTGATGAAATAGAAGAAACGTTTTTTGAAGAGGAAGAATTAATTACTACACTCATAGCGAGCTATGTAGATGATCATATTGAAGATTTTGCAACTATAGTTAAAGAATAGATGCAGTATTTAAGTTCTCTTATCATTTAATAATTATAGAACCTTGAAAAAGGAGAAGTAAGTATTAAAAATATAATTGAATTTAAATATCGTGTATCATGAAAAAAACTAGTATTCTTCTTACTCTAGCACTTAGCTTCTTATTAATATTTACAACGTCTTGCTTTGATTCCAATAGTGGTGGGACAAGTATAGATGGGGGTGAATTTATGACAATAGTCAACAATGGCCTTTATGTTGAAGACTTGTTAGGAGATAGCGGTAATAGGTATTCTGCTATTAACTCGGAAGTGCTTCAATTAAAAAATGAAGCTGGAGAAACAGTTATTCCAGAAAGAGCTATCATTTATTTTTCTTATGTGGATGAAGTGCAAAAGACTAGAAAAACAACTCAAATTAAAATTGAGCAATTTCAGTTGATCCCTGTATTGGATTTTAATTTAAAGTCAGATACATTGGATCTAAATGAAGGTGATTTTACTCCTTTTGCAGATGTAGTAAAACCATGGGGTATTCATAATTATATCACTGTTGGTGTAAGTTTCTACTATGATAATATTAACGCTCCTGTTATGAAGGATTTTTCGTTATTCATTGAAGAAGCTAAAGATAATACCTTAGATTTGCGTCTTGTAGATACTAGAAAAGAGGTAAATGGAAGTATTGGTTCTAATCAGTTATCTATGAACCTTAGTTATCGAGTACCCAGAGAGTATCTTATGACTAAATATCCTGATTTAGACTTGTCAGACTCTATCAGTGTAAAAATTAAAACAAATAAACTTGGCGAAGGAGACAAGGATTTGCCAGAGTTTAAGATAAAAATAGATTAATTTTGGACTATAAGAATTTATTTAAACGTATTCTATTATTATTAACCAAACCTATTCAGGCTTGGAAAGAAATTAAAAGTGAGGGTAAACAAGAGGTGTTGACATCTTTTGTTTACCCTTTGCTTGCTATATCTAGTTTATCCGTATTTCTGGGTAGGCTATTTAGTAGTGATGCTGAGAAAGCATATGGAGTGTTTCAAGATGCTTTAACTTATTGTTGTACCATCATTATCGCTTTATTTGGTGGAGTATATTTGTCGTGCTTTATAGTAGAAAAAATACTTTCAAATGCATTCTCTATTGAAGTAGATAGAACGATTAGTTTAAAACTAATTGGTTATAGCTTTGTTTTAATATTTTTACAGACTATAATAGTAGGAGTTCTTCCTGAATTAAGGTTGATAGCTTATATGATGCAATTTTATGCCGTGTATATTTTATGGGAGGGAATACCTTTATATATCAAGCATAAAGAAGAACTAAGGTTGAAAATCACATTGATCTTTTTCTTTTCAATTTTCTTTGCTCCTATGCTAATCCAATTGGTGTTTGGAAAGTTGATGAACTTTATGAATTAAGAATAGAATAAATCGAATGAAACAAAGTAATATAAATATAAAGAACAGGAGAGCTACTTTTGATTATGAAGTACTCGATACATATACCGCAGGGATCGTACTGACTGGAACAGAGATAAAGTCTATTCGTAATGGTAAAGCTAGTCTTGTTGATACTTTCTGTGTTTTTTACGAAGATGAACTGTGGGTTAAAAATATGCATGTAACTGAATACTTTTATGGTTCATTTAATAACCATCAGGTGCGTAGAGACAGAAAGCTCTTGTTAAATAAGAAAGAGCTTGAAAAACTGCAACGAGGAACAAAAGAAACTGGTAATACTATCGTGCCACTTCGCCTTTTTATCAATGAAAAAGGATTAGCCAAATTGGTCATTGCATTAGCTCGTGGTAAAAAGCAATATGATAAACGAGAGTCTTTGAAAGAAAAGGATGCCCGCAGAGAGATAGATAGAATGTTTAAGCAATAGAGCACCATAGATTATGAATCAAATAATTCAGAGACTCAAAAAAAGTGTCATTGATTCTCTTCCAAGATCGTATAAAACATGTGTTTGGTTATTGAAGATTATGTTGCCTATTTCTCTTGGCGTGCGTATTCTTGATTATTATGGATTCATTGAATATCTATCTACCTATTTACACCCATTATTCAATTTAATAGGGCTACCTGGTAGCCTCGCTATCATTTTTGTCACTAGTATTTTTGTTCCTCTGTACGGCTCAATTGCTGTGATGGCTTCTTTGAGTATGACACTTCGGGAAGCTACAATTATATCTATCATGTGCTTAATCGCACATAACCTTTTTGTAGAATGTGCTGTAACCAAGAAAACAGGATCTTCTTTTTCTTGGATGATGACATTACGTATCTCAATGGCTTTTGTAGTAGCTTATGTTTTGAATAAAGTACTTCCTGTGAATGATGCACCTTTTTTACTTTCTCAGCATGTAGAAGAGTATTTAAGTTTAACTGATGTTTTTAGCAGTTGGTTTTATTCATCCATTCAGCTTACTATTATTCTTGTAACGATCGTTACAGCTCTAATGATATTACAGAGAATTTTAATAGAGTTTAATTGGATAGAAAGAATCAGTAAACCTTTAGTTCCATTGATGCGTATTTTTGGATTATCAGATAATGCACCATTCCTATGGATTGTAGGTAATGTCGTAGGTTTAGCATATGGTGGAGCTGTTATGGTCGAGATGATTGAAGATGGTAAGGTGACAAAAAAAGAAGCTGACATGGTGAATCATCACATGGCAATATCTCATTCTCTTCTTGAGGATACGGTGTTGTTTGTGGCTTTAGGAATCAATATATGGGTTATAATCATAACAAGAGTGAGCTTCGCTATTATAGTAGTTTGGAGTAAACGATTATTTGATATTCTAAGAAAAGGGAAACTGAATAAAAGCTAGATGGGTACTTTCTGTTTGTATATCTCATACCGTGCTGTAATATCTCTAACAAAATTATAAGTTTCTATTCCACGAAAATATCCATATTTACAAACAGGGTCCGAAAAATATTCTCTATTACTTTTCAATAATATA